>CAYTYH010000017.1:0-7014 GCA_964441965.1 Candidatus Woesearchaeota archaeon
ATTAGCTCCGATTTTATTTTTTACGATTTTCTCAATTTTCTCTAAATCTTCAAATTCTTCAATTTTAAAATCTATTTTGGTATTTTGTAGAACATTTATATCACTTTCTATAGATTCTCTAAAACTTGCTTTTTCATGTTTCCCTTTGCTTTTTCCAGAAGGAGCAGAAGATGAAAAAACACCCTCTTTGCTTTTTACTAAAACCTCTATTGTCTTTTCTTCTCTTGAGTTTAATATGGTCCTTGCTCTTATTTCTTCTATTTTCATAATTTAAGAAAAATATTTGGTGTTATAAATCTATCGTTAAATATTTTTATGAAAATCAGTTTGTTTAGACCTCCCCTTCTTCAACAGCCTCTTCACTTTCCTCTTCAACTTCATCCTCTGGTTTCGCCAATTCCATTATTTCTCCTTCTTCCTTTATCATTTTTTCCTCTTTTTGCTCCAACTTTTCTCCCTCATCTTTTCTTTTAATCTCTTTTTCTCTTTTTAATTCGCCTTCTATTTTTTTTGGCAAAGGCCTTTTTACAGTTATCGGCAGAACATTAGCATTAAACTCAATTTCAGCTATTTTTAAAGGGTCGTAATTAACTCTTTCTAATTCTTCTTTGCTTATCTTTAGAAGAAGAGGAGCATCCATCGAGATTTGAAGAGCTCTTGCTCCTAAAATTCTTGCGATTTCATATTTTGTGAATTTTTCCTTTTTATCAACCTTTACTATCATCTTTATTCATAAATTTATTTGTTTTTAAATTTTTATCGCTTTTTTCAATTCTTTAAATTTTTCTACTGCCAAATCTAAAATTCTCCCAACTTCTTCTTCACTAAAAGGCTCTTCCCCTCCTTTTTGTAACGCGTTAATTAAAATTTCCTTATTATTCTCAGATAAAGCCACGCTTAATCTTGCATTACTAGAATCTTCCTCTTCTTTTACAGGGTCCACTAAAATTTTTTCTCCGACCTTATAAAAAGTGATTGTTAAGGGAAGCTTATTAGTTAAAGGCAGCCCTTTGTTAGTTAGTGTGTCAAATTCAATTTTTTCTTTTTTAGAATCATATTTTGGCATTTTGGCTGTTTTTAATGCAAGAACCGCTGCGAGGCAAGAAGCATCTATTAGATTCCCACTATCATTTATTGAATAAATATCAACCATAATAGAAAATACTTTTTCTCCTTTTTTAATGCATAATTTTTTAAAGTCTATAAAACCGCTTTCTCTTATCCCTCTATCAACAATTCTTGCCAATTCAACAGCCTCAATTGAAGGAGGACCCATTTCAAATCTTGGAGAAGACAGGGGCAATAATTCAGCAAGAGTAACTAAAGTTCCTTCATCTTCTGAATCTGGATATGGTTCTGCAACATTTATTTTAACTCCTGCAATCACTTCTGTATCTCCTAATTTAACTCTACAACTCCCTTCTGCATTCTTACTAACATCTGTTTCAATTTCTATTTTTCTAAAATCTAATAATTTTCTTCCATCAAACCTTTTTTCTTTCGATAAAAATTCTTTAATTCTTTCTTTTGTCAAATTTGAGATTTCCATTTTTATTCTTTACCTACCCATTTTTTTAATGCATTTTTTTGAACATTATAGACTTCTTTGCAAGCCTCTCTTCCTATCTTTATTGCTTTTTTTAACTCATCTACTCTTATTTTTCCATCTAATTGCAACAAACATAATTTGCCTGATTTTGTGAATGCCATTGGAATATCAGTAGATCCTTCTCCTTCTTTATAGTCCTCTTCTTCTTTTGTCACATCAACAACTATCTTATCATCAATTTTTCCTATCGAAATTGCAGAAACTATTTCTTTCATACTTATGCCAGCAGAAGCCAGAGCCAGTGATGCAGCATTTATTCCAGCACACCTTGTTGATGCATTTGCTTGCAATATTATAATATGAACATCAACAACAGTGTTTGGATAAGCATCCAAATCTACCACGCTGCTTAATGCCCATTCACTTACTTTACTTATTTCTTGGCTTCTTCTGCTTGGGCCAGGCCTTTTTCTTTCTGGAACTGAAAAAGATATCATATTATAATTGCACCTTAAAATCCCTCTTCTCGGATTTTGCAGATGTTGGGGGTGGAGGGGTTTTGGTCCATAAACTGCTGCTATAGCTAGCGTATCTCCAAACCTAAACATTGCAGAGCCGTCTGCATTTTTTATAATCCCAACTTTCGCTTCCATTTCCCTTGGCTCGTCAAATTTTCTTCCATCTACTCGTTTTGTATATCCCATTTTATTTTTCTTTATTTTGTTTTTCAAACCATTCTTTAACTTTTTCAGTTAATCCATCTATATAACTTCTACTAACAACAAACATAATCGCTTCTTTAGCCTTTAATTCATTTTCTATTTTACTGCCACGGATCCATACTACTCCATTTTGCCCAACAACAATCTCGCAATCTGTTTCTTCTTTTATTAAGCGAATCATACTTCCTTCTCTTCCTATCACTCTTGGAACTTTATTTGAATTAATGTGAATAATCATCCCTTCTTCTAATCTGCCTAACCCTCTTCCTTTTACTGTAAGTTCAATACTTCTGTGTTTAACATTTATAACTTTACAAGCTACCATATCTCCAATGTCATAATATTCTGTTAAATCACCCCTTATATATTTTGAAACTTCTGAAAGCGATAAAAAGGCAGCATAAGGAGCTTTTACATCAACAATCCATCCATTAAAAGTTACATCTCTTATAATTCCTATAACTATATTTCCCACTCTTGGAATATATGCTCCTGATAAAGGGATTACTCTTACCAATCTACCAGAAATGTCTGCCAAACCAAACCTATTTGCCACAATATTATTTCCTTCTCTTCTTGTTCCTTCTCCAGGCAAATATTCTTTTTTTGAAACAATCACCTCTCCGGGGATTACAATTTTCCTTTTCTCTCCTTCATTTTTTTCTTCTTTTGCTATCATTTTATTCCTCCTTTATTTCTTCAACAATAGCAGAACCATGAGTAATTGCATTTAATTTATCATAAAATTCCATCTGGAAACCAGAAGGAATTACAACAACACACAACAAATCCCCATTTTCTAACCACTCTTCTTTTTCTTTATACTCTTGCAATAAACCATAAGCCTTTCCAGTATGTATTGCAGGAACAGTTATTTTCAATTTTTTAGATTCTATTTTTAAGGGAAGAACTTCCTTTAATTTACTAATAATCTGCGGTATCTGTCTTTCTATTGGTTTATTATCTATATTTATCCCAGCCATCTTTATTCCTTCTTCTATTCTTTTTTCTGTTAAAGGTTTGTTTGTTGCAGGATCAACAGCATTCCTCATTAGAAAATCAATAACCTGCTTAATTTTTGTTTCTTGTTCTTTCTTTTTATAATCGCTTGGCAAGACAATTTCGCCTGATTTTATGATTTTTTCAGCAACCTCTTTAACATCATCTGTTCCAAAAGCTTCTTTTAAATCTTGCGAGGAACATCTCAATCCTTTTTTTAAATCATAAAAAATTTCATTTGTAACCAAAACATCTTCTATAAGCACATTCCCGCCCTTTTTCAATTCCAATGCTTTATCTACATCTACAAGAATTTCAAATTCCTTACCTTTCACTCTTAATCTGGCTTCTACATCTGTCATTTTATTTCAGAAAATTGTGAGTGTGAGAGAGATCTCTCTTAAATTTTTTTTAGTCCCGCTTTTCATTTTTTATCTAGTAAATTTTCTTAATTGTTCTCCAGAAAGCCTAACAAGTTTTTTTTCTTTAATAGGCACATAACTAACATCAAATCTTTCTATATCGAAATTTTTGCCAAGAATTTTTTTTAATATTTTTAATCCAAGTTTAATAGCTTCTTCTATTGACATGTTTTCATTAAACTCTTCTCTTAACATCTCTTTTATTCTCTCATCATTTTCTCCAATAGCTGAAGCTTTGTATTCATAATAATTTCCAGTGACATCTGAAACATAAAGTTTGCCTGAATTTCCTGTGATTCCAGCTACCATCATGGAAACTCCAAAAGGTCTTAGACCGCCGTATTGTGTTGACATTTGTTTTAAATTCGCTATTTCTTTTATAATTGACTCAACATCTATGCCTGTATCATATGTAACTCTATGTTGTTGAGCTATTAGTTGAGTTCTTTCTATTAATACCCTAGCGTCTGATAAAATTCCTGCAGCACTCGCTATAATATGCTCATCAATTTCATAAATTTTATTAGCAGATTCTTCAACAATTAGTTTATCCCTCATTCTTCTGTCTGCTATTATAACTACACCGTCTTTGCAAGAAAACCCTATTGAAGAAGAACCTAATCTTACTGTTTTTTCAGCATATTCTACCTGCAATAAATGTCCATCAGGAGAAAACATAGCCGCACTTCTATCATAGCCCATTACTTGATTTTGCATTTCCATTGGGATATCCACCATTTTAAAAATAGGTAATCCGCGATTCTATTTTTTTCTTCTAACTTCTACCTTAAGTTTTGATGCTTTAAAAACCTTGTGGTAGCTTTCTTCTTATGCGGTGTTCTAAGTAGATTTACAATTTTAAAAGACTTTGACTTTTAAAAGAGAGATTAATTAAAAGGCAGCACTTCTTTAATAAATTAAATAGACAAATTTTTCAAGGTTCCCGAGACTTTTTTAACTTCAATTCCCGCCAATAATAAAGCAGCCTTAATCTTATCAACCTCCTCTCTATTCACAGCCAGAATGTTGCCAACCCACTTTATGCCTGCTTTCCCATAACCTAAAATTCCAATATAATCTAAAATTGCTTTTTCCACTTTTTCTTTGTCTTCAACCTTTTCTAAAAGCAGATACCTTTTCTTCTCTCTCAAACTTGGTTTTAAATTTTTCTCTTTTTTTCTTTTCATTTTCTAAATCACCTTTCTACACACCTCCCTTCTATGCATTTACAGGATGTTTTTTTGCAATTGTAAAGGGCTATACAAACAACATTTTTACATTTTTTATCAAGTTCTTCTTCTAATACTTCTGCCTTTTTTCTATTCATACAGATTTCCTCTCCCCCCATTTCACAAGGACAACAATTTATTTTTTGCTTGACACAATCCTCGTCTCTTTTACACTCTGGTGTTTTAAAATTATCCCACCCATTATTAAAAATTGCTAAGAAAATGACAAAAATAATCAAAAGTACAAAAACTACTATTAAAAAATTTTTATTATTCTTTATAAATTCTATTTTCATTCTTGTATCTATATTTTAAACTTTAAAAACTTTTAATAGCTTGCGATTTATTTTTGCTTAAAATTTGTTTATTTTAAAAATAAGAAAATATAAAAAGCCCTTTTTTCTTTTTTAATTAACAAATCATATTAAAATGAAAATCTATACAATTGGCGGTTATAATGAAGTTGGGAAAAACATGACTGCTGTTGAAGTTGGCGATGATGTGGTAATTTTTGATATTGGATTATATCTTCCTCCAATTGTGGAGTTAGAAGAGTCTGAGAGAAATAATTTAGTTATGAGTGAAAAACATTTGAGGAAATTGCAAGCCATTCCAGAAGATATTATTTTAGATAGAGCAGGATTAAGAAAAAAAGTCAGAGCCATTTTAATCAGTCACGCCCATCTTGACCATGTTGGAGCTGTTCCTTATTTAGCCAACAGATATCATGCAGATGTTCTAGGAACGCCTTTCACAATAAAAGTGCTAGAAACTCTAATCAAAGACGAAAAAATAATTTTTAATAATCCGCTTAAAGAAATCCAACCAAACTCTTCTTTTAATATAAAATCCAAAGGGAATCTGAAAGTCGAATTTATCAATATAACCCATTCTACTTTGCAGACAAGTATGATAGCTTTAACTACACCCGAAGGAATAATTTTATACGCAAACGATTTTAAATTTGACAACTCCCCTCAACTTGGAAAAAAGCCAAACTATGAAGCATTAAAAAGAATTGCGAAACAAGGAGTTAAGGTATTGATTGTAGAAAGCCTATATGCTTCTGAAGAAAGAAAGACGCCATCTGAAAAAATAGCCCGCGGATTGTTAGAAGATGTTTTATTAGGCGTGGATAATAAAGACGCAGGAATTATAGTAACCACTTTCTCTTCACATATCGCACGATTAAAAAGCATAGTGGATATAGGAAAAAAGCTGAATAGAAAAATAGTTTTTGTTGGGAGAAGTCTGCATAAATATGTTTCTGCAGCAATAAAAACAAAATTATGCCCCTTTAAAAAAGACATTTCTCTTTTTTCTTATAAAAATGAGGTCATGTCAGTTTTCAAAAAAATAAACAAGAACAAAGATAAATATTTAGTTGTATGCACAGGTCATCAAGGAGAGCCAGGAAGCATTTTAGAAAGAATCTCAAGAAAAGTTTTGCCCTTTCAATTAACCCCTAAGGATAATATCATATTTTCATCAAAAACAATCCCAGCTCCTATAAATATAGCAAACAAAGGCTTAATTGAAAAAAGATTAAAAAAAATTGGCTGCAGAATCTTTAATGATGTTCATGTTTCAGGTCATGCAGGAAGAGAAGATTTAAGAGATTTCATAAACATGATTCAACCAGAACATATTATTCCAGCTCACGGAGATTTAAATAAACTTACAGCTTTGGCAGAACTTGCATCTGAATTAGGATACAAAATAGGAAAAGATTGCCACATTATGCAAGATTTGCAATATCTTAAAATATAAGGCAAATTATTTAAACTCTCTTTCTTGTTTTATAATATGTCAAAAGAAGAAATTATTGCAGGTTTAAAAAATGCAATTGAAAGAGGAGAAAATTTAGAAAAAGCTAAACAATCATTTATTAATGCTGGATATGACCCTAAAGATGTAGAAGAAGCAGCATCTTTTATTTCTAAAGGAGTCTTGACTTTTCTTCCACATCTTCCTCATTCTTCAACTTCTAAAACACAGCAACCCCAACACCCCCAGACCCAACCTCAACAAACCTCACCACACCCCACCACCCCGCCTCAACACACTCAACAATCCCTATCACAAACCTCTCA
>CAYTYH010000018.1:0-6929 GCA_964441965.1 Candidatus Woesearchaeota archaeon
GAATCTCTTTTTTTATCCTTCGAGTGACCCCGATGGACATCGGGGAATCGAGAAGTTTCTAATACTTCTCCACGCGCCCATTAGGGCTTAGTCGAAGAATATAATTTTAACCCGTTAACTCGTTAATAACTAATAACCAATAATTAATTCCCTGTTCTTTTACAGATAAAACTGTTATAATTTTGATATGAGCAAATCAGGAAACAGACAAAATAAAGATACCACTAAAATCCGTCGAGATCTCAACCGGCATCGCCGAAGAACCAGTCGGCAGATTTTGCATTCTACCAGAGATGAAACCAGAATTCCTAACTTCAAAAATACTTCTGGCTGGCTAACTTGGTAGATAAATTTCAATATCTCAAGAGGATTAGCAAATCAGAATCAAAATTTGACAATTGTATGTAGATAACATACAATTGTATGTAGATAACATACAACAGCATGATTCTAAATTTTACAAAAAATCAAATTTTAATTCTAAATATTTTTTTTAGCAATCCAGACAAATCTTATTATTTACGAGAATTGGGTAGAATTCTGCACAAAGAACCAGGAGTTTTTCAATCAGACATCAATAAATTGGTTGAAAGAGAAATCTTATTAAGTGAATATCAAGCCAATAGTCGTTTTTTTAAATTAAACAAAGATCATCCCTATTACAGGGATTTAAGAGATATCTTTGTGAAAATCTATGGAGCAGTAAGAAAACTCAAAGAGGTTATAGTTAAAATTAAAAATATCAAAATTGCTTTTATCTTTGGTTCTTATGCGCAAGCCAAAGAAGATTCTTTATCAGATATTGATTTGATGATTATCGGTAAACCCGATGAAGATCTGCTTATTGCCAAAATCAGCAAACTCGAGGAGCAATTAGATCGAGAAATTAATTATCATATCTTTTCTTCAGCAGATTGGAAAAAGAAACTCCAAGAAAAAGATTCCTTTTTAGAAAATATTTTATCTCAACCAAAAATATTTTTAATCGGCAATGAAGATGAATTATCAAAACTTAATTAAAAAAGGCCTGCTTAGAAAAGAAAAAATTGGTTTTGATCAAATCAATAAAGTTTTAGAAAAGGCCTTTCGGTATATCAAAAGTGCAAAAACTTTACTTGCTGATGTTGACGAAGAGGGAGCTTATCAATTTGCTTATGACGCGATGCTCTTATCAGGAAGGGCTTTGGTATTTTCTTATGGTTTAAGGCCCAGAACTGTTGGTTCGCATAAAATAGTGGTTGACTTTACGGAGAAAATTTTGGGTAAGGAATATAAAATCTTAACGCGAAAATTCAACAAAATGCGTAAAAAAGAAATTATTTAATTTACGGCATTGGTTTAACCATTTCCAAAATTGAAGCAAAAAATGCGATCAGAACCGCAGAAGAATTCCTCGAAAAAATTCGAGAAATTATTCAAGAAAAAAAGGCTTTTTTAATGTTTTGAATATACTTTCTTTTTTAGGTCTTGTCTTACCGTAATTAAAAATTTGTTTAATCAATTCTTTAGGAGTGCCTCTTCTTCTATGGTAAACTATAATTTTTGGAGAATAAGCAACTTTAAAACCAGCTTTTTTTGCCCTTTCAATAAAATCAGGGTCTTCCCCAGGAAAAAGAGCAGGATTAAACTTTATCTTTTCTAAAACTTTTTTTCTGCAAAAAAGGTTTGCTGAAGTAAGTTCTCTTTCATCTGCATTTAATTTTATTTGTTTTTTTGCATATCTTTTTACAAGTTCTCCTGCCCCAAATATTGACGAAAGAGCATATCCAGACATTTTAGCAAAACCCTTATCTTCATGAGGTGTTAATTGAGGACCACCAACAATATCAGAATCATAATTTAAAAAAAACTTTTCAGCTTCTTTTAATAAATTTTTATCTACAATAGCATCGTCATCTAAGAAAACAATTATGTCTCCTTTAGCTTTTTTTGCCCCTTTGTTTCTATTTTCAGAAGGATTCTTCCCTCTGACAACTATCACTTCATATTTGGATTTTGGATAATCTAATTTCTTTATCGAATCCAATATTTCAGCATTTCTTTCTGGAGCTACAGGAATTACTAACGAAAATCTCATTTTTATTTTAAGAGAAAAGGCATTATAAATATTACTTTTTTAAATAAGCATATATTTTTGAACTCAAAGGCATTTTCC
The DNA here is from genome assembly GCA_964441965.1 of Candidatus Woesearchaeota archaeon. Taxonomy (GTDB): domain Archaea; phylum Nanobdellota; class Nanobdellia; order Pacearchaeales; family GW2011-AR1; genus CAYTYH01. The sequence goes on from CAYTYH010000018.1 coordinate 2,156, forward strand.
TCCAAGCCCGCAGTATAAATTTAAAAGGAGAATGTAAAAGTCGCAATCTTATTGCAGACAAAAACATTTTTACAGGTGTTTTTTTTATGTTTATTTTAGACTCCTTTTGATCAAACCAAATAGTCGGAATTGATTTTATCTTCACTCCAACTTTTTTAGCATGGAACAAAAGCTCTACATCAAACCCCCATTCACTTTCCCCAAGTTTTGGCAAGATTTTTTCTAATGCTTCTCTCTTAAAAACTTTTGCTCCGCATTGTGTATCTCTATAAGGGAAAAGAAAAAGGGAGCGAACAATAAAATTATATCCCCTGCTCATAATCCTTCTTAATAAAGATTGTTTTACTCTTATTTTGCTTTTTTTGTCCCACCTGTTTGCAATTATTCCTCCATTGTTTCCTATATTTTTAATCAAATCATAAAAAGCTTCTGGAGGGGTGGCTCCATCAGCATCTATAAAACCGATTAAATCGCTATCTCTTTTAAGAGCATCTTTAAAACCCTGTATAATCGCAAAACCCTTGCCAGCTTGTCTAAAATTCAGAATTATTAAGTTTTTTTCTTTTAATTCTTTTTTTACTTTATTTACAACCTCTAATGTATTGTCTGTGCAGGCATTCAAAACAACAATAATCTCAAAAAAAACCTCTCTCTTTTTTTCAAATTTTTTAAAAAAGTTTATATAATCTCTTAGAGTCTTTGCTATTCTTTTCTCTTCATTATATGCAGGTATTATAATTGAAACTTTTTTCATATTAAAACAAAGAATTCCTAAATATAAAGAATCCCAATAAGATTATTATTAATTGAAATGTCCAAATTAAATAAACTGCTTCTTTTTCATAAGCCCTTCCTTTCAGTTTTTTTAATATCAAAATAGCAATATGATTTAAACTATAAACTTTCTTGTAAGCTAAATCTAAACTATTATCTTTATTCGGTTTTCCGAATGATTGCTTTTTCAACCTGCCTCGCAATTTCAAAATAACTTCTAAAATATAAGGAATGAAAAAGAAGACAGCAATTCTCTCAAAGTTTCCTAAAATCGCCATAATCGCAATTAAACCTCCGACAGGATATGTCAGGACATCTCCAGGAAAAACTTTTGCTGGATAAAAATTAAAAATTAAGAAAGCAACTAAGACAAGAACCATGCATAAACTGATTAAAGAAAGCCAACTGCTTCCTGTCAAATAAGAAATGATTCCAAGAGAACCGATAATTAGTATTCCTTGGCCTGCCTCTAATCCATTAAAACCAGCAAGAAAATTAAAGGTTGTTGAAGTAGCAACAATTCCTAGGGGTATAAGAAATAAAGGATATATTAAGCCAAGATTAACTCTTCCAATAAAAGGCATATTTATAATGTTGTTCCCAGCATTTATAACCATTAATGGAATTGCAGCAAAAAAACACAAAATCAACCTGCTCTTTTTACTTAAACCTCCATGATGCCAGCCCATCAAATCATCTATTATCCCTATCCCTGCCAAAATTAAAATAGAAGTTAATAAAGAAAATATCTCAACTATTTTTTCTGGAGATTTAAAATAAAAAGTTTTCAAGGCAACATAAGACAAAACAGCTAAAACAAAACCGAGAATAACAATAACCCCTCCAGAACCGCTAATTTTTTCTCTTTTATATTTATTCATATCCTCCCATACTAACCCTATTTTTTTTGTTTTTTTAATCCATATAGGAAGAACTAAAAAAGTTATAAAAAAAGAAGCTAACAGCGGTATTAATAGTATGACTTCCATTTTGCCTTATAATTTCCAGCTTATATATTTTTTATAGTCTGTATCCAGATATTTTTCTTTTATTTTTTCTTTTCCAGTGTATTCTATTTTCCATATTTTTATTGGGCCCGCTAAACCAATGCCGTCAATATAAGCAAACTCATCCACCTCATAACCCTGTTTCTTAATATTGTCAATAAAAATATTGTCTTCTGAATGAGCTAATTTAAAATTAGGAAAGTTTCCAAAAGAATCATCCAATAGGTAAACTTGCCCCAAGAATCCTCTTTTTATTCGAGGAGAGATATAAATTAGTGCTCCTAAAGAATCAATTGAATTTTGGCTTATTCTAGGAATAATATATGCAACAGCTTCAATACCCTTGCTAAAGTTTAATAATTCATCTTTAAAATAAACATATTTTAGAGGAATGCGATATTGTCTTCCTTCATAATAGAAGATGCCTTCTGCTTGTTTAATCTTTTCTGTCTTATTTGTTTTTTCTGTTTCAATTACTACCCCAAGAATAGCAGCTTTATTAGATGGTAAGATTATTCTTGTGTCATTTTTCTGATAGATGATGTCTTCATCAATATAATAACCACCTTTATAAACTCTTATTGTTCCGTTTCTTGTTTCCTGCATCTCTCTTTTATCCTGAAGCATTGTAAGAGGGCCTGAAGAAAACCTATCATAGTTTTCATCGCTTCCTATAGAAGAAAAAGCTCCGTATTTTCCAATGTCGCTTGAATCTATAAGTAGGTAACTTGCATTATGCGAATAAAGGAAATCTAATGCATCTTGTTGATTATCTCCTGTTAAAACATATCTTCCTGTAAGATAATTCCACCAAACAATAGCATTTCCCCCGTCAGTTACTGTTGCTCTTTCTCCAATGCTTTGAACCCAATAACCATAATCCCACCAGTGAGCAAAAACCGCATCTCTGCTTGTATTGTTTCTAACCCATGCCATTGCTTTCTGCCATTGCTGGTTGTAGTAAGAAGGAATAAAATTATATGCCTGGTTTTTAATGTCACGATAATCTTTTATAAAGACAAATCCTGCTAAAAAAATAAGAATCACAGCTAAAACACCAAAAAGCAATCTCAAATTTTCCTCTTTAGCTTTTTTAAATTCAAAGGAAAAATGTATAGGAAGATAAGCGACAAATATAGGAGCCACTGCCCCTAAAACCATCACCAATCTTACAGCACTTCTTGCAGTAAACACACACAAAATAAATAATGAGAACAAAAACAAATACCTAAATTCTATTTTTTCAAAACCCCCTAATTTTTCTTTTTCATATTTAATATAATAGTAAAGAAAACCTCCAGCAAACATTAATAAAGAAACATAATAAAAGGCTTTACTTATAAAATTCTCTCCATTTAAAACACTTTGAGAGGAATATCTTGAGAACATCAACCCAAGAAGAAAGAAAACATAAAGCAAGGTCAAAATCCAAGAATCTTTTTTATTTAATTTTTTCAACATTTTCTTAAATAATAAAACTGAACTAATAAAAAACATCCAGAAAACTAAGGGAATTTTGTCTAAATATGGACCAAAATTTCCAACCCATTCAACAAAATGGGGAACCTTATTTTCAGCTACAGTAACTTCCCACCTCCCTAATCCTGTTCTAAAAAGAAGTTGGTTAAGGTCTTTAATCTTAGAAAATATTAAACCAGGACCAAAGATAATTAAAGCTCCAATTAAAGCTAAAATCAACCCAACTATTAATGATTTTATATTTTCAGGAAGCTTCATATTTTCAATAACTTTTAATTTTTTAATTTTTGTGCTTTGGACTAAATTATGAACTGCCAATATAAAAAAAACTAAAAATGCCAGCCCAGTATCTAAGCTTGTGATGAAATCTTTTAATGAAAATCTCGTCGTAAAAGCAAAAATAATTGCTAGAGAAGAGAGAAACCACAAGCAATAAACCAGAGATTCTTTTCTTCCAACTTTATTAAAAATAAAAGCAGCAAAACTTGCAATAGAAATGCTAACAAAAACATAAATCACCCCTCCCCATGTTAGCCCCATTAAGCCAGTAGCTATTCCAGCAAGGATGCTTAAAACAACAGCAACTTTCAAATTTTCAGTTTTCCATGATTTAAGGAAAATAAAAAAAGATAGGAACATGAAGAAAAAAGCAGTAGATTCTTTTTCAGGAATTCCAGCGATTGTTCTCGATAAAAACGAAGGGGTAACTATCATTAAAAAAGTTGCAGCCAAAGCAATTAAATTAGCTTTTAAATTCTTGCCTTTTCTTGAAAAAATCTCTCTTACAAAAAGAAAATATGCTATAATTGTCAATGCAAAAAGAATTACAGGAGTGACAACTGCTGCATACATAAAATTATTGTTTCCAAAAAATTTCAGTATTTTATGATTAAAAACAATGAAATAAGAAACCATCTTTAATTCTTTTGAATTATCAAATCCTAATGGAACATACCTCATCATGTCTATTTTCGGCAAGCTTCCATTTTCTACAATTGTCTTTGCATATCTTGTAAAAAGCCATGGGTCTAGGTCAGGCCCAAGACACCAATTATTTGTAGTAATATCCCACAAACCAGGTTTTCCAGTTTCAGGTCTTATTTTCATAGGCAAACTTCTAATATAAACTCCTAATATTAAAGCAATCAAAAGAAGAATAACAACCCATAATTGACTTTTTTTTAAAAAAAGAACTACTTTTTCCTTTCTTTTTTCTATTTCTTTTTCCATCTCTTTTTCATTCATTTTTAAATCTAATCAAGATTTTCTATACTTTCAATCAATTCTTCTGCGGTTTTTTCTTTTTCTATATTTCTGCCAGCGCAATAAGGACACTTTCTTCCTTCATCACTTTCAAACCTAAAACCGCAGTCATTGCATATAAAAACTGCCATTTAAGCCTCCTCAATTCTTAAGAAAATTGGTTATTTAAATTTATTTAAAACACCAGCATCAACAGAAGTTTTGCGACGAAAGAGCAAATTTTGAAAATCGCAAGCCAGGCTTTTTTGTCA
>CAYTYH010000019.1:0-6738 GCA_964441965.1 Candidatus Woesearchaeota archaeon
TTTTATAGGTTTTGTTTTATTTTTCTTAAAATGGAATGCAAACAAAAAGAAAATTTAAAAAAATGCAATTGCACTTGGCAGGGTTGCGATAAGAAAGGAATTTGTTGCGAGTGTCTCTCTTATCATTTAAAGTTGAGGCAGTTGCCTGCTTGCTGTTTTCCAGATGATGTTGAAAAGACATATGATAGAAGTTTTGAGAAATTTGCAGAGTTAGTAAAAGAAGGGAAAATTTGAAAAAACAGACTCTTAATGAGATAATTGTTTAAGAATTCCAGCAAGAAGATTGATTTTTGGAACTTTTTTCATGTAAATCTTATAAGGATAGCCAAATTTTCTTATGTTCCTTTTTTCTTCTTCTATTATGGCAAGGAATAACAAAACAATTAATATTGTTCCTATTATAATGTTAATTAAAGACTGCCCAATAAAAATTAATGAAAAAATAATTAACATATGACCTAAATATCCTGGATGTCGGATGTAGGCGTAAATGCCAGTTTTGACAAAAGTTCTCTTTTTATGTATTTTTTTGCGAGATTTAACTGAGACAAATAAGATAGAAGCTCCTGATATTAAAAGAAGCCATCCAACATATGATAATATCCGTAAATTTGCAGAATTGTAAAAAAAGATAGAAAGTATAATAAGAGACAAATATAAAATAATATAAATTAGGTGACTTAATAAGTGGATAAAATTTTTCTTATGCATTTGTTTTTATTTTTTAGTTTTTATATTTTTGAATTTACACCCAACCAAAAACCATGGCTATTCCTAAAGCAAGCATTATGAATCCTGCGATTAGATGCAAATAACGAATATTCCTATCTTTCCAACCAGAAACATCTTCAACTTGAACAAAACCTGCATATACAATTAAAGTTATTGCTAACATAGGCAGGACAAAAATTAGGTTGTAGAGAAGTAGAGGAGGTATTGTTTTAATTAATTCTAAAGCTGATAATATTCCTGAAGCTATGACATATGGTCCTATAGTACAAGGTAAAAGGAAGACAGTTACAAAAAGTCCAACAAAAAAAGCTCCTTTTGGGCTAGTAATTCCAGAAATTATTTTTTTCACTTTTGGTCGTAATGATAAAGGCATTTCTGTTGCAAAACCTCCTGGTTTGTATTTTATGAAATCCTTCATATTTAAAATTCCCAAGATAACAGCACAAAAACCAAGAATTTTGTAGAGCCACAACCTTATAGAAGTTAAAGCTTGAATAAGCTGAAAAAATCTAATAATTACTAAACCATAAATTAAGTACATAATAAAAACTGATGTTGTAAAAGCAAAGCCTGCTAATAAAACATTTTTTTTCTTTTTTGGGTTATAAGTCAAAATAGCAATTAGCATTAAAGTTAAAACAGCGAGGGCACAAGGATTGATTGCATCTACTGCAGCTAGTGAAATGATTTTCGTAAGTGTGAGCGATTCTTTTATTGACTCACTGCCTTCATTATTTTCTATTAATTGAGTATTCTCCCCGCCTCCCCCCGCAGTCACTTCATTATTCCCTATTGGTTCACTGCTTCCAGTTGATTCTTCATTCCATTGAAAGAGCCAACCTTCTATTTGAATGGCCTTGTCAAAATAGACATACTTTCCAGATAATGCTACTGGAACTGGCTTTACAACTTGATATGAGGTTTTATTAAGGGTATGAGAAAGATTTGTAGAAATTAATAAATCTTTTAAAATTGTGTCGTTTCCTCCTTGATTTATTTTTATTAAAATTCTCTCATTTGACCATATTTTTGGTTTACCTGGCAAGGTAGTAATATTAAGGTCTTCAAATTTTGTAGAAGAACCAAGCAAAGGGCAAGGATTTTTATTTAAATTAGTGATTTTGTTTAAATTATTTAAGATGGGACGATCTCCAATAATATAGTTATTTTTTCCTAAAATTGCTAAAGGAACTCCTAAACCAGAATCATATTCTTGGTTATATTTTAAAAGTAAAGGAGCGTTTTCTTGTTGTTGGTAAATCTCATATTCTATCATTATTATGCCAGGATTTTTGTTAATTAAGTCAACAAGAACAGGGTCTGTTTTTGCACAATGAGGGCAGCCAACTCCAGTAAAATATACAAAGCAAGCATTATTTGTTTCTGCTAATGTTAAAGGAATTATACTTGCGAATATTAAGATAAGTAGGAAAGATTCTAAAAACAATCTTTGAATCTTCCTCATTTTTTCTTTTAGTTTATTTTATAATTTTTAAATTTTTCTATGATTTAAAAAGAGAGAAACCCTTTATAAATGTTGGTTTCAAATTTTGAAACCCTTTATTTCACAAATAATTCCTTAAGCTCGTCGTTAAGGATAAGCTTATTTGTCATTCCGTTTTTTTCTTTTTTAACTATTCCTTTTTCTTCCATTCTTGCAACTATTCTTGATATTTTTACTTTATTAGATTCAAGAATTTTTGTAAGTTTGCTCTGGCTTAGTTCCCCTTTATTTTCAATTAAACACATTAATACTTTTTTATTGTTTTCATCTAAAATATCTAAAAATTTAAGCAAATTATCCTCTATTTCTTTCTTTTCTTTTATAAAACTATTGCTTAGGATATAGTATGTTGCTAAACCTACAAATAATCCTAAAGAAGAGAGCGAGACGATTATAACCCATAAAGGCAATTTGCATCCGCAAGTTGAAGAAAAATTTTCAGTTGTATAGAAGACAGCGAAAGATATAATAAAAATGAAAAAAGTTATGATTCCAAAAATTAAAATGACTGGCCTAAATTTGCTTTTTTCCATAGATTAAAAAAAGGATGAATATTTATAAATTCTTCTTTAAAATCTCAAAATCTTTTTTTAATGTATCAAACATGTTTGGGTTATAGGTGGGGGTGGCGGGGTGGTATAAAGGGATTATTTTAATTTTTCCTAATAGGGTAGATATAGAAAAAACTTTTCCATGGATTTTGCTCATTCCTTCAATTTTATCTTTTAAATTAAATTTTTTTAATATGTAAGAAGTAGAGAAATTTCCTAAACAGCAGATTATCTTAGGTTTTATAATTTCTACCTGCTTATCGAGATATGGAGAGCAGGAATCTATTTCTTCTTGACTTGGATTTCTATTCCCCGGAGGTCTGCATTTGATTATGTTAGTGATGTAAACTTTCTCTCTTTTCAAATTTATTGACTTTAAAAGTTCGTCAAATATCTTGCCTGCTTTTCCGACAAATGGCTTTCCTTGCTGGTCTTCATTAAAGCCAGGAGCTTCTCCTATAAACATAATTTCTGCATTTTCATCTCCTTCACCAACAACAGGCTTGTTTCTTGTTTTCCATAAATTACATTTTTTACAATTTAGAATTTGTTGTTTTAAATTTTCTAAATTTTCCATTTTTATTTAAAAATACATTCTTTCAGCAAGCATGTATTGAAACTCACTCCCTTTTATTTCATTTGGCTTTGTGTGTTCTATTGTTCTTGCTATTTTTTCAGCATCTCTTCTTCTTTTTTGCGAAAGCAGCATATCCTTTGCTCCTGCTAGGGCCCCATTACCAAACCTAATGTATTTATCTTTATTTGTTCTAGGCAATAATCCAATGGCCATAGCATTGTTTATATTCATATAATTTCCAAATGCTCCAGCCAAATAAATTTTTGCTACCTTATCAAGGGTTGTTTTGTAATATTCAATTAAAAAATCCTGGTCTGCTCTAAGTCCTGCTTTAGCTGTTATTAGTTGATTAATATCTTCTTGAGAAATACTAATATTGTCTGTTATGTGATAGTCCTCTTGTATTCTTGCCCTCTCATTCATGATATTGTTTCGTAAAAGTTCGGCAAGCAAATCTATCACACCAGAACCACAGATACCTATTGGAGGTTTGCCACCAAGAGTTTCATATATTCTTTTATTATTTTCTATTCTGAATTTTGTTATTGCTCCTTCTATAGCTCCGACACCACATCTAATTTGGTACCCTTCATATGCTCCGCCTGCTGCACAAGAGGCAGTCATTATTTTATCTTTATTTCCAATCACAACTTCCCCATTAGTGCCTATGTCAATAATCATTTCTATCTCTTCACTTTGGTATAATCTTGTGGCTATTATGTCAGCAAGGCAGTCAGCACCAGCGTGCCCACCAATTAAAGGAGGGCCATAACTCATAGCTTCTGGATGAAGATTTAAGCCTAATCCAGCTGCTTTTCTTATCAAAGGCTCTTTATTTAAAGGTTCAAAAGGGATTACTCCCAAATCATATACATTCTGACCAAAAAATATACTTCTCATGGTGCTATTCCCAACCACAACAACATCGTAAATATTTTTTATAATTGATCCTTCTTCAACTTCTAATCGCTCTTCTAATTTACTTAGACTTTTATTTACACCCTCAATAACCGCTTCTTGTAATTCTTTCAAACCATTTTTATGTTCCCTCGTATACATAATTCTAGAAATAACGTCATTACCATACGCAATTTGAGGATTCTTGCTTGCTATTGGTTTGCCGACATTTTCTCCTGTCTCTAGGTCAACTACCTGTGTAACTAATGTGGTAGTTCCTACATCTATGGCTAATCCATAAATTTTTCCTTCATACGAACCCAGTTCCTCACCACTATAGTATAAAACTTTCCCTCCTTTTCTAAATACAGCAGGATCTAATTCAACGTTTGTCTCTAACGAATCTGTTAATATAGTATATTTGCCAAAACTAGGAATAAAAACCCTTATGTTTTCTGCGTCCTCAGTTACAATAGCTTGACACGCCAATCGCTGGTCTGGTTTGAGTTCACCTTTTTCTAAAAAGTTTTTTTCAACATCAGTCATTTCTCCTAAATATTCTGCTCCTTGTTCAACTCTTATAATATCTTTCCCACATATACCTTTACCACCACATTCAGAATCTATTTCTACGCCACCAATCTTCCTGATGTGTTCTAAGACACTTTCACCAGGAGTAATGTTTATTCCTTCTCTTCCTTTCGCATATTGAGGAAAAAATATTTTTGCCATTTTTAAATTTCAATTATTTTGCCAACTCCATTTGAGACAAAATTATCTTTATATTCTTGTTCAAAAAGCTCTCTACATCTATTGCCTGAACAATGACAAGGAGCTACTTTTTCTACTTCAAGTTTTCTAAACGAGTTTATTATTTCGCGGAGTTTAGAATCTCTGGCAGAAGAAAGATGGAAACCTCCAATGACAAGATAAATATCTTGATTAGTTAACTGTTTAGCTTTTTCAATAATATTAACAATTCCTGGATGAGCACATCCTGTAATTATAACCAGTCCTTTTTCTGTAGCTATAAGTAAAGACTGCTCTTTAATGAATGTTCCTAATTGGCCAGTTGAGTAAACTCCCTCTATTATTCTAGTAGCATTATTAACTTCTATAACTCTTGCTTTTCTTGCTTTTATATCGTTTTTAAAGTTAGCTGGAAAAGATTCTGGTAAATAAACAATAACATTAGAATTCTTCTCTAAAAAACCAGATAAACCGCCAATATGGTCTTGATGAATATGTGAAAGAACTATAATATCAACATCTTCTGGTTTTATCTTAAGTTTTTCCATATTGTAAAGTAAAGTTTCAGAATCAGCTCCTGTATCAAAAAGCAGAGTTTTGTCTTTAGTTTCAACTAAACAAGAAAATCCCCAGCCTGTTTTTAATTTTTGGTTAGTGAGATAATTATCATAAACTGTAGTAAGAGTTATATTTTTTAGCTTTTCTATTTCAATTGCCATTTTCCCTGCTTCTTTAGTATTTTTTTCTTTTGGCCTTTCTTTTTCTTGAAAATTTAAACTAAGTATAATGAGCAGTATTAGAAAAATTATGACAAGAAATATATAAATCTTTTTCATTTTGATTCATAACAACTTAATTAGCAACATCAATAAAATTCCGAGTAAAAATACAATAAAGTATGCAAGAGATTTTCTCAAGCTTTTTTTATGTTTGATTTCAGGAATTAAGTCTGAAGCAGCTATATAAATAAAATTCCCTGCTGCAAAAGGTAATAAGTAGAGGATAGTTGAACCAACATAACCAGAAAGTAAGTATCCTATAACACCTCCTAAAATAGCAGTAAGGGCTGTTAAAAAATTTAGAGATAGAGCTTTAACTTTTCCAAAACCGCCATAAACTAATACTCCAAAATCACCTATTTCTTGAGGAATCTCGTGCAAGGCTATAGCTAAACTTGTCACTATGCCAATTGGAATAGAGATTATAAAGCTAGCAGCAATTACTAAACCATCAGTAAAATTATGAATAGAATCAGAAAGTAAAATAAGATAGGAAACAGGTTTTTTGCATTTCTTATCTTTAAAATGGGTGTGATGCCACAAAAAAAATTGCTCTAAAATAAAAAAAAGGCAGAAACCAAGAAGCAAGAATAAAAATAAGCTAAAAATCTTTTCTTTGCTTACTTTCAAAATAGCTTCTGGCAATAAATGAAGAAAGGCTCCTCCGATTAAAGCGCCAGCAGATAAAGCTACAAGAGCAAGTAATATCTTATTCAGCAATTTTTCTTTTAAAAGTAAAGTTAAAGCTCCGATAAAAGCTATTAAACTGATTAGGAATGTGCTTAAAATTATCCAAGCTAGTATATGCATTTTCCCTCTTTTTATTTCTTTTATTTATTTAGCTCTGTTAACTTAAATCTTTTTCTTTCTTAAAATTTAGCTTTTTTCTAGTTTTTCCAAACTTTTTTCCAAAATTTCTTCAAATAAAGGCTTAAATTTTTTATTATA
>CAYTYH010000020.1:0-6627 GCA_964441965.1 Candidatus Woesearchaeota archaeon
TGATGAAAAAACAGCAGAAAACTTTGGATTATATGAAAAAGGACAGATTACAATAGCAATTCATTGCGGTTCTCGGGGATTGGGACATCAGGTAGCTTCTGATTATATAAGAATAATGGAAAACAAATATTCTTTTAAAGATTTGCCAGACCGCGAATTAGTCAACGCTCCTATAAATTCTGAAATAGGAAAAAAATATTTTTCTGCTATGAATTGCGCCGCTAATTTTGCATATTGCAACAGGCAGATGATTATGGAACAAGTAAGGAAAATTGTTAAGAACTTTTTCCCAAACGCAGAATTAAATCTAATTTATGACGTTTGCCATAATATAGCTAAAATCGAAGAGCATGAATTAGAAAATGAAGGAACTAAAATCAAGAAAAAACTCCTCATTATGAGAAAAGGAGCAACTCGTTCATTTGGACCTGGAAGAGAGGAACTGCCGCCTTGTTATAGAAAAACAGGACAGCCAGTTTTATTGCCTGGAAGCATGGGAACTGCCTCTTATATTTTAGTCGGAACAAAAAAAGCTGAACAAGTATCTTTTGCTTCAACAGCTCATGGAGCAGGAAGGGTAAGTTCAAGAGCCCAAGCATTAAAAAATCTAAGGGGAGAAAATGTTAAAAAAGAGTTAGAAAGTAAAGGAATAGATGTTGAGGCAGGTTCATGGAAAGGTCTAGCTGAAGAAGCTCCAGAAGTTTATAAAGATATAGATGAGGTTGCAAGAGTTAGTCATAAGGTTGGCATAGGGAATTTAGTAGCAAAATTAAAACCTATTGCAGTTATGAAAGGATAATTTTTTATTCAAATAACTCACTTAAACTTTCTCCGCGGTCAATTCTATAAATAGCTTCAGCAAATAAAGGAGCAAAATCAATAACTTCTATTTTTTTATTTTTATATTTATTAACATTTGGAACAGTATTGCCAACAAAAATTTTATCAAAGCACGACACCAAATTTCCAATCCCGCATGTGAAGAGAGCATGAGTAACATAAACATATACTTTTTCACCTCCTGCCCTTTTAATAGCCCTATAAGCTTCAATTAGCGTATTGCCAGAATCAAGAATATCATCAACAATTAAAACATCTTTTCTTTTTACATCTCCAATCAATTCTATACTTGAAACCTCCCCTTCTCTTGGCCTTGTTTTATAACCCACCACCACCCCCAACCCATTAATCCTTTTTGCAAAAGCTTCTGCTCTTTTAGCACCTCCAGCATCAGGACTCATTATAACAAGGTCTTCTAATAATTTTCCATGCCTTTTTTTCAGATAATCTGTAACTAAGGGAAAACTATACAAATTATCAAAAATCTTATAAAAACCCTGTATAGATGGATTATGCACATCAATAGTTAAGGCTCTATCAGCATATGAATTAACTAAACTAGCAATAGCACGCGCACTTATGGGAACTCTTGATTCATCTTTTCTATCTTGTCTTGAAAACCTCAAATAAGGAAAAACATCAATTATTTCTTCAGCAGAAGAGTTCCTTAATGTTTCATTTATTAATAAAAGCTGAGCTATCCATTCAAAAGGGTCAAGAGAAGAATCATGGATAAAAAAACATCTTTTTCTCCTAACATTTGATTTTATTTTTGGTTTTATTTCCCCATCTCTAAATTTTTTAATTTCTACTTCATTCAATTCAAATTTTTTCTCACTCCCTTTATTTCTTAATTCCTCATAAATCCTTTCAGCAAATCCAAAACCCCTCCCTTCTCTATAAGCAATTATTGAACAACTATATGGCATATTTTTTACAAATTCTAAGGATTTAAAAATAAATCTATAATGAAAAATAACTTTTTTATCTCACCTTTTCTTTTATCATCTTATAAACTCTTTTTAAAAACTCTATCTTGTCTTCCATTTTAATTAAATCAACTCTGCTCTGCATAATAAGGTTTAAAGAAAAAGGAGATGGCATTTCAGTTTTTTTGAATTCTATTTTTATTTTCCCTTCTCTAATCCATTCTAAAATTTTTCTGCTGTTTTTGATATCCATCACATCTTCTAAAATCTCTCTTTTTGCTTCTTTTAATATTGGAAACTCCTCGCTCAATCTCTTGATTGCACCTAAAATAAACCCGCTTTTTAATTGCTGCTTTCCTACAGATTTTGCCCTCCCTTTATATTTCCTTAAAATTATTAAACTCCTGACAGCGCAATGCCTAAACCTTCTTTTTAATAGCTCTGTTTTATCTATAGCCTCTTTTAAAACCTCCTCAATATTCTTTTCATTTAAAAAATTTATTGCTTTTTTTATTTTCTCTTCATTTATTTTTTCTCCAACAATATAAAAACCATTGTCATTTATCCCAACCTCCACATCCCTCCCCCCAAGTCTTGCAAGACAAAAAGCAACTGCTCTTGATAAAGCATCATTCACTCTTCTTCCAAATAAAGCATGAAAAATCCAATAATCTCTTTCCCCTTTATAATTTTCTATAATAATTTTCTTATTGTGAGGAATGCCAATGTATTTATATTGCAACTCAAAATAATCATAGATTTTTTTAGCCACCTTGCTATCAACATAACAAAAATTTTTGATAAACTCCTTTATTTCTTCTGGAGATTTTTTCTTTAATTTCTCTTCTATTAAATTTCTAAACCTTCCTATTTCTAAAGCCAAATCAAAGTTTAATGGTAGCATTTCAGAAAACCAGCTTGGAATTGTTGGAGGCCTATAAACAGAACTGTTAACATAAGCTTTCATTCCGCGCGAATATAAAAACTCATATTTATTCCCTCCTAAAACAAAAACATCTCCTGGTTTTAATCTTTCAAAAAAACTTTCATCTATTACTCCTATCTTGCTTCCAATCTTGCCTTCTCCTCTTGCTAAAATCACATCAACATAGCTCTCATCTGGTATTGTTCCAATATTAGTCATATATATCACTCTCGCCAATCTCCCCCGCCTCCCAATCTCCCCTGTTTCAGGATCATACCATATTTTTCCATAAACTTGCTTGTCTTCTAATGCATATTCTCCAGAAAGATAACTTATTACACTTAAAAAATCCTCATAACTCAAATCTTTATAACAATAGCTTTTTTTAATTAAATTAAACATTTCTTTAATCTGCCATTTTTTTGAAATAGCCATGCCATAAATCTGCTGAGATAGAACATCTAAACAATTTTTTGGAATTTGAACTTTATCTATCTTTTTTTCAATAATTTCTTTTTGCATTATGCAACATTCTACTAAATCATCTCTATCTAAAACAACAAACCTTCCTTTTACAACATCATGCAAGCGATGTCCGCTCCTTCCTAACCTTTGCAAGGCTCTCGCGACACTTTTCGGACTTCCAAGAAGAATAACCAAGTCAATATACCCAATATCTATTCCTAACTCTAAACTAGTGCTTGATACAACAATTTTTAATTCCCCTTTTCTTAATCTATCTTCTATTCTAAACCTATGCTCCCTGCTTAATGAAGAATGATGCGCTCCTATATTCTCTACATAAGATTTAGGAAACATTTCTTTTAAGCGATGAATAACTCTTTCTGTCGCACTTCTTGTATTTGTGAAGATTAGTGTTGTCCTATGAGATTGTATTAATTTATTAAGCAACTTATATAGTGAAGTTTGAATTTCTTGGCCAGAAATTTCTTCTAAATCACTAGCAACCAAAACTTTAATATCTTTCTTTTTTTCAAATTCAACATTTGCAATAATACACTCTCTTCCAACACCAACTAAAAATTCAGCAACCTCATCTAAAGGAGCAATAGTGGCTGATAAGCCAATTCTAACTGGTTTAATTAATGACATTTCTTCAACTCTTTCTAAACTTAGACTTAAATGCACCCCTCTTTTATTTGCTAAAGCATGTATTTCATCTACAATAACATATTCTACAGCCCTGAATCCCAGAGAAAATTTCGGAGCATTTAAAACAATTGCAAGTGTTTCAGGAGTTGTAACAAGTATGTGGGGAATGTTTTTTGATTGTTTTGCTCTTTCTTGCAATTTTGTGTCTCCTGTTCTTAAGCTAATCCTTATTTTTTGCATTTTCACACCTCTTTTTTTTGCTATCTCTTCAATTTCTTTGAGAGGGTTTATTAAATTGACATACACATCATTGCTTAATGCTTTTAAAGGACTAACATAAACCGCATATATCTTCTCTTCTAACTCATTTTTTTCAGCAAGATTCACAAGATAATTAATTATGCTTAAAAAAGCTGTAAGTGTTTTTGTTCCTCCTGTTGGAGCAGAAATCAATATGTTCTTTCTTTCCCATATTGGCATTACTCCATATAACTGAGGCAAACTGAACTCTTTAAATTTTGAAAAAAACCACTCTTTAACAAAAGGATGCAAACAATCAATTATTTCTTTTTTGCTTCTTAATTTCGCTTTCTTTAAATTTTGGCTTATCATTTTTAAATCAGAATAACAAGTTACTTAAATATTTAGCCGCTAAAACCAGCATATTTAAAAAGTTATTAGGTATTAAATAATTTATGCAGATTTCAAAAGAAAAAAGAGAAAGGATAGCAGAACAAATTCTAAGTTTTTTATATCATCGCTTTCCTATAGCTGAATTTACTGCATCTATAGCAAAAGAAATAGCAAGAGATGAGGAATTTGTAAAAAAACTTTTATTTGAATTAAAAGAAAAAGAGCTTGTTGTCGCAATTAAAAAAAATCCAAAAGGATCTCCTTATTCCCGTAGGATAAGATGGCGTTTAAGCAATAAAGCCTATCAAGCTTATAAACAACACCTTTAATATATTTTGCACTAAACAAAAACTTAAATAATTTTTAATATTAATATAAAAATGATAAAAGAAGAATATATAAAAGAGGCTTTTTCAAAAGTAAAAAAAGATATTTTCTCTTTAGGAGAAGAGATAAATAAGCTGAAAATTTTGGTTGGAGATATGAAAAATGAATTAAAAATTTTAACGCGCGCTTTTAATGATTTAAGAAAAAAAGAAATTTTTCATAAGGACATTCCAACAAACAAACCAACACAACAAATACAACATCCAACAAACCAACAAAAAAAACCAACACATCCAACACATATTCCAACAGATAAATTGCTTTCTCAGCTTTTAAAAAGCCAAAAAAAAGACATTTCCACAGGAAATAAAGGGGTTCCAACAAACAAACAAACAAACCAACAAACAAACCAACACATATTCCAACAGATAAAATCAACACAAAATTTAAATTTACAAGACCAAAAAATCCAATTACCAACTACAAAAACTCAAGAAAAAACCAAATTACCAACTACATCTTCAAAAAATAATCTTTTAAAAATAGATGAGATTTTATCAAGCTTAGATGCCTTAAAAAAAGAATTAAGATTAAAAATTAAAAGGTTAACTGATCAAGAAATGAATGTTTTTTCTCTTATTTATTCTTTAGAAAATCAAGGATTCCTTGTAGATTATCCTCTTTTAGCTTCAAAATTAGGGCTTTCTGAAACATCAGTTAGGGACTACGTAAGAAAAATTAAAAAAAAAGGAATTCCTTTAATTAAAGAAAAACAAAATAACAAGAAAATTATTCTGCATTTAAACCCAGAATTTAAAAAAATCGCTTCTTTAGAAACCATATTAAAACTAAGAGAAATCTAAAGAATTTATGCCTTCTTTTTACCCTCACAAAGCCAAAATTCCTAAATTTTAAGATATTCGCTGTAACGATTTTCTTTAAGGAATCTTCTAACTATATTTGCTTTCTTCTTGCTTTTTTCCTGTTTTCAGGCCTTTAAAACCCTTTTTCTACCTTTTTCTCTCTACCTCCTTTCTTTCTTCTTTTGTTTTTATCGTTTCTTTTATTTTCAGACTTTTTAACTCTCTTTTTTTATCTTTCTCTTCTTCTCTTCTCCTGCTTTTTACTCTCTTTTCCCTCTTTTCCTTTATTTTTTAATCCTAACTCTTACTTTTTCTTTTATTCTTCTATTTCTTCCTCTTGTTTTTCGGTTTTTTTCTTTTTATTAACTCTCACTTTTACGTTTTTTAACAGTTTTTCTTTTATATTGTCTGGAATATACAGCCTTTTTTTACCATTTGGCTCAATTACCTCACTAATCAAACTCTCACTTTTCTGCTTTATTCGATTTATTTGGCCCCTAATCGTAGCTCTGCTTTTTCCAGTCATCGCAGCAAGATCATCATAACTCAATTTTAAATCAGAGTTTAACAAAACCATAATTAATGCCCTTTCCATTAAACTGAAGTTAGATAAATTTAAATTTTCACCTGTTTGAACACCTGTTTGAACACCTGTTTGAACACCTTGAACACCTGTTTGTTTTTTAAACACCTGCCTGGGTGTTTTAAACACCTGTTTAAAATTTGCAATATCAATCAAAGAAATCATATTTTTTATATTCTCCAATTCGTCTTTTATCGACGATATTTTTACTTCAATGTCAGAAAGCCTAAATTCTTGTTTAGAATCCTGTTCATTCAAGTATTTAATCCATTTGCTGATGTTTTCAATATCTTTTTTTACATGTTCAAAACTCTTTTTTGTCTCCTCTTTTAACTCTTCTACCTCTTTTTTCTTTCTAAACAACCACCCAAACATGCTTTTTCTTAGAAAAATACCTTTATAAATCTTCCTATT
>CAYTYH010000021.1:0-6573 GCA_964441965.1 Candidatus Woesearchaeota archaeon
ATGAAATTATTTAAATGTATGCTAATTTTGTTACTACTTTTTTTCTGTTTTGCTTCTGCTAGGGGTGCTGAATTTTATATTGTTGAAACACCAATAATTGATAATGTTAAACCAGGAGATTTTGCTAAATTTAACCTAACAATTGTCAACAACCAATCTTTCTCAGATACTTTTATAGCAGAAATTAATCCGTTGTATATTTTTCCTTTTGACGAGAATATAGCTGATATAAGAGCAACTCCAAAAGAAATTTATGTTGGTGCTGGAAAAACTGCAACAATAAGTGTTGAGGTTAAATTGGGAAGAAAAGTTGAAACAAAAAAATTTTACTCTACTCATAGACAAGCATTCTCCATAAAGTCAAAAAGAACAGGCGAAGCAATAAATCATCAGTTTACAATAAGAGCACTTTCTCCTGATGAAATTATAAGTATTAATATCAAGAAAGACCTCGGAAAAGTAAGCCCTGGAGAGAATTTGATGGTTGAATTTGCCTTGCTAAACAATTTAAATACACATATAAGTAATATAGAATTGCTAATTGATAGCGAATTATTCAAGGAGAAGAAAGTAATACACCTTTTCCCATTCCAAGAAAGAAAAGAAAGTTTTTCCTTTCCTATAAAGGATGCGAAGCCTGGAGAATACCAGCTTAGTGTTAGAGCATTTGTTGATGGCGAATTGAGTGGTAAAGCAACTAGTAAATTTTACGTTACAAGTCAAGCTCGCATAGTGGAGAGTATAGAAATCAAACAAAGTTTTTTCAAAAAGGAATTGGTATTGAAAAGAACAAACATAGGAAACCAAATAGCGCAGAGTGAATACAAAATGAACTTTTCTTTTTTTGAAAAAATGTTCACAAAATCTAATGTCGAACCAAAAGTTAAAGACAACGAATTAACTTATGTTTTTGTAATAAATCCAGGAGAAACATTTATATTGCATGTGAAAACAGACTTTAGGCCAATTTTGTACATTATAATGTTGGCTATTATTGCAACGATAACATTTTATTTCATAATAACTCATAAAGTAAGAATAAGTAAAGAGTTAATTAAAATAAGGAAAACAGGAGATAAAATCGAATTTAAAATTTTATTGTTTATTAAAAATAATACTAGGTCTTCAATCAAAAACATTCAGTTAACAGAATTTGTTCCGAATTACGTTAAAGTTGTTTCATTTGAAACATTAAAACCAATCCAAACAGAGAAGGGAAAAAATTTAACTAGGATGATTTGGAACATAGGGGAATTAGTTAAAGGGGAAGAGAGGATAATTTCTTATAAAGGAGAAATAGAAACTAAGTTTATAGGGAGATTATCACTTCCACAAGCTACTTTAAAATATAAAAATATTAGAAATAAAGTATGTCACATAAAATCAAATAGAGTAGTAATCCCTGTTTAATTTGTAGAAAAAGAGAGAAAAATTTAAATATTGGTTATTAATATACTCTTTAACTGAGCACTCATAGTGCTCACAATGAGTACTTAAATTAAATTTAAGTATGATTAAAGGCCATAGCCACTACCATATTAGTCTTGCGGTCCCAATAATTCCCGTTGATCCTGCGGGAGGTCGCCGCTATTGGGATCCCACTTAGCCATGCAAGTCAGGGAGGTTCCTTCGGGGACCTACCGGCGAAAGGCTCAGTAACACGTCGACAATCTGCCCTTAGGTCCTGGATAACCACGGGAAACTGTGGCTAAACCGGGATAGGGAATTGGTACTGGGATGTCCTTTTCCTGAAAGCCTTCGGGCGCCTAAGGATGAGTCGGCGGCGGATTAGGCTGTTGGTGAGGTAAAGGCTCACCAAACCTAAGATCCGTAGGGGGGATGGGAGTCCTAACCCCGAGAAGGGCACTGAGACAAGGGCCCTAGCCCTAAGGGGTGCAGCAGGCAGGAAACCTTTACAATGCACGAAAGTGTGATAAGGGGATCCCAAGTGTTCGCTCTCTGAGCGAACTTTTGCCAAGCCTAAAAAGCTTGGCGAATAAGTGGTGGGCAAGACCGGTGCCAGCCGCCGCGGTAATCCCGGCGCCACGAGTGGGGACCGGCTTTATTGGGCCTAAAGCATTCGTAGCCGACCTGGGTAGTCTCTTGTGAAATCGTTAGGGTTAACCTAACGGCGTGCAAGAGAAACCACCAGGTTAGGGACCGGGAGACGGCAGGAGTATTCCTTGGGTAGCGGTAAAATGCGATAATCCTTGGAAGACTACCGATGGCGAAGGCACCTGCCGAGAACGGGTCCGACGGTGAGGGATGAAAGCTAGGGGAGCGAAAGGGATTAGATACCCCTGTAGTCCTAGCCGTAAACGCTGCGAACTAGGTATTGCATATTCCTCGTGAATATGCAGTGCCGTAGCGAAGGCGTTAAGTTCGCCGCCTGGGAAGTACGGCCGCAAGACTGAAACTTAAAGGAATTGGCGGGGGCGCACTACAAGGGGTGCGGCGTGCGGTTCAATCAGATTCTACACCGTGAACCTTACCAGGAACGACGGCAGAATGAAGGTCAGATTGAAGGTCTTACCTGACGAGCCGAGAGGAGGTGCATGGCCGCCGTCAGCTCGTGCCGTGAGGTGTTCAGTTAAGTCTGTTAACGAGCGAGACCTGCATCCATAGTTGCTACCGGTTTCTCCGGAAACCGGGCACACTATGGAGACTGCCTCGGAAACGAGGAGGAAGGTGCAGGCGACGGTAGGTGGTATGCCCCGAATTTCCTGGGCTACACGCGCGCAACAATGGTAGAGACAACGGGATGCGACTCCGAAAGGAGAAGCTAATCTCTAAACTCTACCTTAGTTCAGATCGAGGATTGCAACTCATCCTCGTGACGTCGGAATCCCTAGTAATCGTCCGTCATCAACGGACGGTGAATATGTCCCTGCGCCTTGCACACACCGCCCGTCAAACCATTCGAGCTGGGTTTGGGTGAGGTTTGGACCACAGGTTCAAATCGAACCCAAGCTCGGTAAGAAGGGTTAAGTCGTCACAAGGTAGCCGTAGGGGAACCTGCGGCTGGATCACCTCCTTTAATTTTTTTTATGTAAGTGGCTATGGCTTAATTTTTTTATGGGCCCGTAGCTCAGCCTGGTAGAGCATCGCCCTTGCAAGGCGGAGGCCTCGGGTTCAAAAATAAGTTTAGCGTTGCTAAACTTATTGAACGTCCCGACGGGTCCATTTATGTTAAATTAAAAAACTCAAAGAATAGCTGCGGCTCTCTAAATGAATATTTGAGGGCTAAGGATACTCATGTTTATCATGAGTATCGTGCATAGGCCATAGTTGAACCCAGAAGCCGTCAGGTGGAGGACTGGGTTTGGGAGACCGACGAAGGGTGTGGCAAGCTACAGAATGCCTCGGCGAGGCGCATGCAGCCTTGGAACCGAGGGTTCCCGAATTGGTCTTCCAGCCCTGTTAAAGGGCGACCAGAGATGGTCGGGAACCGGGGGAAGTGAAACATCTCAGTACCCCGAGGAAAAGAAATCAAATGAGATGCTGTAAGTATCGGCGAGAGAAAGCAGCACAGGGCAAACCGAATCTCCATAAGAAATTATGGAGGGATGTGGTGTTGTAAGGACCTGCATTATAATACCTTCCCCAGACGACTCGAAGTCTTTTGGAAAAAAGCGCCATAGAGGGTGATAGCCCCGTAGAGGAAGTCTGGGTTGGTATTGCAGGTTCCTTGAGTAGTGTCCATTGGAAATTGGACACGAATCTGGGAGACATCAACTTCCAACCCTAAATATCTCCCAAATCCGATAGCGAATAGTACCGTGAGGGAACGTTGAAAAGAACCCTTGACAGGGAGTTAAAAGAGCCTGAAACCTGACGGCTACAGTGGGATACGGCACATAAGCCTTTGCTTATGTGTTGTATCGTACGTTTCGAATAACGGGCCAGGGAGTGTACCTAAGTGGCGAGGATAAGGGCTTTTCGGCCTGTATCCAAAGGGAAACCAAAACCGTTGCAGCCACTTTTGTGGCGAGAACGGTGGGTATGAAAGTGCCCCTAGTCACTTGGGTACGACCCGATACCGGGCGATCTAGTCCAGGGTAAGGTGAAGCGGGGTTGAGACCTCGTGGAGGCCTGCAGAGGTGCTACGGGCACGTGCTCTTCTAACCCTGGGCTAGGGGTGAAAAGCCAATCGAGCCCGGTGATAGCTGGTTCCTGCCGAAATAGGCCGCAGTCTAGTCTCTGAGGAGGATGTCGAAAGGGTAGAGCTACGGATTGGGAATTTAGGAGGGGAAACCCTTCAGTTCCCAGTCCAACTCCGAACCTTTTCGACTCCAAAGAATCAGGGAAACAGGGGTGCGGGGTAAACCTGTACTCCGAGAGGGGAACAACCCAGACTGCAGTTAAGGTCCCAAAGGCCAATTAAGTGTGAAAGGGTGAAAGGTGTACGCCGTCTAAGACAGCAGGGAGGTTGGCTTAGAGGCAGCCATCCTTTAAAGAAAGCGTAACAGCTCACCTGTCAAGGCGGCGTGCCCTGAAGATATACGGGGCTAAATTGGCCACCGATACTGCAGACTAGAAAACGAAATCGTTTTCTAGTGGTAGGCAGGCGTCCTGTTAGGGTAGAAGCTAAGCTGTAAAGCTTAGTGGACCTAGCAGGAATGAGAATCCTGGTGGTAGTAGGATCTAAATGAAGTGAGAATCTTCAATACCGGAAGGGCCAGGGTTTCTTAGCAATGCAGGTCAGCTAAGAGTTAGTTAGTCCTAACCTGAAACCTAACTGGTATTCAGGGAAAGGGAAAAAGGTTAATATTCCTTTACTACCCAGGTACGTGCGGCAACGCAAGTTGAACATCCGACGCTTCTGGCTAGGCTGACATGAGCCGTCGCTCATGTTAATTAGCATAGGCTAGAGGAGTGTCGTAAAGACGAGAATCTAGCCAAAGCTAAGAATAGCAGGCCTTGTGCCTGTTCAGCTGATGCCAGGAGCCCGTGAAAAGGGTGTTCAAAAGGATCCTGGGTAACTATACCTAGAACCAGCACAGGTGCCCCTAGGTGAGTAGCCTAAGGTATGAGGGTGTAATCCTCCTAAGGGAAATCGACAAATTGGCTCCGTGACTTCGGCAGAAGGAGTCCCTGCGCTTGTAGACTTATGTCTGCGAGTACAGGGCGCAGTGACTAGGAGGGTCCGACTGTTTAATAAAAACGCCGCGTCCCGCTAGCCAGAAATGGTGTGTATGGGACGCCACGTCTGCCCAGTGCCGGTACTTCAAACTCCCTTTCAAGGGAGCTAAGAGCCGGTAAACGGCGGGAATAACTATGATTCTCTTAAGGTAGCGAAATACCTTGTCGCTTAAATGGCGACGTGCATGAATGGCGTAACGAGATCCTCATTGTCCCTAGGAGGAGGCCCCCGAACCCCACATTCTGGTGTAAAGTCCAGAGACCCCCAGTGGGACGCGAAGACCCCGTAGAACTTTACTGTAGCTTGCTGCTGTGGTGTGGGTTTCGTTGTGTAGAGTAGGTGGGAGTTGCCTGAGGATCCAATCGCAAGGTTGGATCTTAGACGAAAGTGAAACACCACCCTTCGGAACCTGCATCACTAACCGAAAGCTTGGCTTTCGGGACAACGGCTGGCGGACAGTTTAGCTGGGGCGGCATCCTGCTGAAAAGATATCAGCAGGGCCCAAAGTTCGGCTCACCCCATTCAGAAATTGGGGGGAGAGTGCAAGAGCAAAAGCCGGACTGACTGTACCCTGAACAGCAAGGGGTGCAGGAACGAAAGTTGGGTCTAGCGAACCCCTATGCCTCCTTGATGGGGGCTAGGTATGACAGAAAAGCTATCTCGGGGATAACTGGGTCGTCGCGCCAGAGAGCCCAAATCGACGGCGCGGTTTGCTACTCCGTTGTCGGCTCACCCTATCCTGGTTGTGCAGAAGCAACCAAGGGTGGGGGTGTTCACCCATTAAAAGGGTTCGTGAGCTGGGTTGAGAACGTCGTGAGACAGTTTGTGTGATATCTACTGGGGGTGTATGAGGGTCTGAGAGGAAGGACCACCTAGTACGAGAGGAACGGTGGTTCGTGGCCTCTGGTGTACCGGTTATCTGACAAGGTAGGCCGGGCAGCTACGCCACAGGAGATAAGTCCTGAAAGCATCTAAGGACGAAG
This sequence comes from Candidatus Woesearchaeota archaeon, assembly GCA_964441965.1. Lineage (GTDB taxonomy): Archaea > Nanobdellota > Nanobdellia > Pacearchaeales > GW2011-AR1 > CAYTYH01. The sequence continues at coordinate 6,127 of CAYTYH010000021.1, forward strand.
CTCCTCTCAAAAATAGACCCAGAGCGCCCGTAAAACACGGGTTTAATGGGGCTGGAGTGTAAGCACCGAGCTTCGGCGAGGTGTTCAGCTTGCAGCTCCCAATAGCTCGAATTCAACTATGGCCTATGCATTTTTTTTTCAATGCGAGGTGATCAAAGTGACACACTGCAACAGATGTGGAAATGATTTCAATAACATATTTAGAGGAGTTCATTGGTGCCCTTATTGTGGAAAACAATTTGTATTTGATGAAAATTTATTAAAGGAGGAAAATGAAAAGAAAGAAAATTCTAATTCTGGGAGCAGCAGGAAGAGACTTTCATAACTTTAATGTTTTATACAGGGATAAAATAGAGTATGAGGTCATCGGTTTTACAGCAACCCAAATACCTAATATAGTTGGAAGAAAATATCCTTCTGTTTTAGCAGGTAAATACTATAAAAAAG
>CAYTYH010000022.1:0-6262 GCA_964441965.1 Candidatus Woesearchaeota archaeon
AAATTTCTAAATTCCAAGAGCTGGAAAAGAAAAAATCAGAATTAACAAAACTAGAAAACAAAAGAAAGGTCTTTTACAATCTAAAAGAAAAGAACAGCTCTCTAAAAGACAAAATAACAGACAAGGAAAAACAATTTGAAAAGATTAATAACGAGTTAACTTTTCTCTTAGAAGAAATAGAAAACATCTCAAAAACACTTGCTTTTAAACAATCTGCAGATTTAAATGAAAAACTGAATGAATTAAAAGAAAGCTTAAAATTAAAAACAAAAAATCTGGAAGAAAAAGAGAATAAGAAAAAAGAGCAGGAAAAAATCTTAATTGAATCAAACACAGAAATAGCAAATTATGAAAAAATAAAAAAGCAAGTTGCCTCTTTAGACATCTGTCCTTTATGTAAGAGCAAAATTACAAAAGAACATATCAAGCAAGTATTTAAAGAGTGCGATGAAAAAATTTCTTTTTACAGAAAAAAAATAGAATCTATTGACTACAATTTAGAAGCAGAAATAAAAAAACTTAAAGGAGAAATCCTCGACATTCAAGAAAATATAAAAAAAATAGAAATAGACTTAACAAAAATAGAAAACATAAATGGGAAAAAAGAACACATCAAGAGATTAACAAAAGAGCAAGAAAAAATAAAACTTGAGATATCACAGCTCAAAAAAGAAAAACTAAATTTAGAAAAAAAACTTCAAGAATATGCCAACATTGAAGAAGATTATGACAACCTCTTTTTACAAGTCCAGGAATTGTCTTCAATAACCAAAGAAAATGTGGATGCTGAATTATCTTATAAAGAAAGGGATTTGGAAAAAGCGAGGATACTAATAAAACAATTCGGCCGAGAAGAGAGTAACATAGTTCAAGAATTAGAAGAAATTAACTCATTAATTGAAGAAAAAGAAGTCCAATTAGAGGAATTCCAAAAAAAAGAAAGGGAGTTAGAGAAAAAACATCATAAACTCTTAACCAAAAAATCAGAGATAGAAAAAAGAATACACAAAGAAAACATCTCCCTACTGGAAATTAGAAATAAAATAAATAATTCAGAAAACAACATAAACAATTTAAAAATAGATCTGGCAAGAATAAATGCAGAAAAAGAGAATTTAGAAACAGACTTTGTTGCCTACAAGGATGTATCTATCATTAATCTTCCATTATATATCTTAGAAAAAAAATTAGAGAACACTGTCAGAGCATTACAAACTATCGGCTCGGTTAATTTGAGAGCATTAGAGGTCTATGAAAAAATAAAAGAAGAATATGACAAAATCAAAGAAAAAGTTGAAGTTTTAGAAAAAGAAAAACTTGAGATTCTTAAGGTTATTGAAGAAATAGACAAGAAGAAAAAAAGAACTTTTTTAAAAACCCTAAATTCAATCAACGAACTTTTTAATAGAAACTTTACTCAATTGTCACCAAAAGGCTCGGTTTTTTTAGAGTTAGAAAATAAAGAGGATATTTTTTCAGGAGGCCTTGATATTGTAATAAAAGTAGGAAAAGGAAAATATTTTGATGTTTCTTCTTTATCTGGTGGAGAGCAAACCTTAGTGGCGTTATCATTAATTTTTGCCATACAAGAATATAAGCCTTATTGTTTTTATATTTTTGATGAGGTGGATGCTGCATTGGACAAAAGAAATTCAGAAAGATTAGCAAGCTTAATTAAAAAATACATGAAAACCGGCCAGTATATAATAATAACCCACAACGATGCACTTATTACAGAATCTACTCTCTTATATGGTATAAGCATGCAAGACGGCATAAGTAAAGTTATAAGCTTAGAAGTATAGTTAATAAAAAGAAAAAAGAAAAAAGAAAAATTAAGAGAATTTAATAATAGCTCTCTTCAGGCTCTTCTGTTCGTGGTTTCCTGGTTAAAAGAACAATTAACACTATTAACAGCACTACAAAGATTATTGCTAACACTATTGTTAAAATTGTAACATTGCTTGCAAATACTTTCTCAGTTACATTAGCAGTCAAAGTCACTTTTTTGATTAATTGGTTATTTGAATTTATGTCTAATGAGAAAGGATAGGTTCCTTCCTTGCTTCCTGCAGTTACTCTTACTTGGACTGTCTTGCTTCCTCCTGCAGTCACTGTTACAATAGGTTGAGGCACTGTAACAATTACTCCTTCAACAGTTTCTGGTATAATCTCGTAAACTCCTATTTTGCTTGTGGGGTTCACGATTATCAAATCATAGGTTGTTGTTTTTCCTGTTTCAACTTCTTTTGTGGAAACAGGAATCAAAACATTGCTTGCAGTTTCTGTTCCAACAATTGCCACATTCTCTTTCACGCTTTCGCTTGTTTTAGAGTTGTAAGCTTCTACAACCAACTCATAAACTCCTGCATCAACATTTTCTGGAATGTCTAGGTAAATCCTTCTTTCTCTTGCATCTTCGTTATCATCGCAATCTTCTCCTTCTAAAACAACAGTTGAATTGGTCAGCTGCAATTCAATTGTGCATTTGTCAGTTGGTGTTAAATCTCCAAAATAAGCACTTTTGCTTATTCCTAATTCTGGAATTCCTACTCTTACAATCAAGTCATCCAAATCATGTCTTCCCAAGTTCTTAATAACAACATCTACAGGAACAGATCTTCCTGCTTCAATGGTTTTATCAACACTTACAAAAAGAACAGCTGCCTCATAAGGTTTTCTCTGCATTCCAACTGTATAGCTCTCTTCCCAGTTGCCAGCATCTGTCTCTATTCTTACATATAAAGTAAGTTCTTCTTCAGGGTCAATGTCTTCTGGCAGTTTTAAGGAAAGTCTTCCGATATAGTCTTTCCCTTCTATTAAATCCTTAAAATCTTTTTCAACTGCTTCATCTCTGTGTCCTTGTATCCATGCAGAAATTTCAACTTCTGATGCGTTTTCATTAGCTGTAAAGTAAATGCTGATTGGAACAACTTCTCCGCTTTCTCCTGCAACAATGTTGCTCCCAGAAGTTATATCAATGCCATTCAGCTTAACCTCATTCACTGTCACATCTAAACTACTGGCAGCTACAATTCCTGCATTCACTAAACACATCAATGCTACAAAGGTTATTAAGGAAACCACATATATTGATTTCATTTTCCTCCAATACTTTATTTAATTACAATTACGTTTATTTTTTACTTTATAAACTTTGTGGTGACTACATTTTTATCACCATTTAATAATTAAAAAATACAATTAAATTTAAATAGTGTTATAATTTTGTTATAACATGGAATTTTTAAGAAAAGCAGTTCGTGTAGGGAATTCTTCAGGAGTAATCCTACCTAAAAAATTGCTTGGAAGTGAAGTTAAGGTCATCGTTATAAATAAGCCATTAAATATAAAAAAAGAAACTTTTAAAATAATTAACAATTATCTTCCAGACATTCAAGGAATTTATGTTACAAAAGAAAAGCCTGCAGAAGTTTTGGCTATTTCTTCATCAATAAAAAAAGTTATTGAAACTGATAAATTAAAAGTAAATATCGTTCCTTTATATATAATAAAAAAAGATCTTAAAAAACCTGCATTAAGAGAGAAACTAAAAAAAGCAAAAGTTATTTTAAACAAATCCCTGCTTTTTGATTTACGAAAAACTTTAAATTTTTATTTAACCAATCGCAATATAAAAATTAAAGAATAATCCTCCTGATTTTAAAAACAACTAACTGATAAGCTTAACTGTTTACATGCTATTATATATTTTTAATCCTTTAACAGCATCTTTTACTGGAGAAGGAGACTCATTAATTATTGTTATATTTTTGTTTTTTGGCAATACATTTAAAAGCTCTCTCCATTCTTTTAGAGATGTTATTTTGTGGTTTCTTTCCCCCTTTGATGAAAAATTTATTCCAGAAAAATGGCAGTGCAGTTCTTTAAATGATTTAAAAGGTTTGTATATTTCTTTATAACTTATCTTTCCTTGTTCTCTTGCATATACATGCGCAAAATCTAATGTAAAAAAACAAGAGGTTTCTCTTACCAATCTTTTAATCTCCTCTTCTGAACCAAAAACATTAATTTTGCCAGTTGTTTCAGGGGCTAATCTAACATGCCATTTATTTTTCTTTATTTCTTTTGACATGTCTAATATCTCTCTTTTTATAGTTTGATATGTTTTTTCTTTGTCATCTTTGCCATAATAACCTGGATGAAAAACAATACAATCTGCCCCCACCACCTCCCCAACCCTACAACAATCTAAAATTCTTTTTTTGCTTTCTTCTCTAACTTTTTTTCTTGGACTGTTTAAATTAATCCAGTAAGGAGCGTGAATGCTTAATTTAATATCCAATTTTTTTGCTGCATTTCTTATTTCTTTAACTTCTTTTTGAAACGGCTTAATATAAACTCCATAAGTAAAAGCAATCTCGCACGCTTTCAATCCAAAAGAGGCATAATGCTCTAAATTCTTTACAGCATCTTTTACTCCACCTAAACCTGCTGGCCCAAATCTAATCATTTTTATAAAGGTTTATTTAACTCTTCTGATATTTGGCCGAGATTATCTACTATATAACTATGCAGTCTGTTAATAATTAGTTCTTGCATTCCCTCTTTAAGAAGTCCGTGGCAGTTTTTAAGATTTTCTTGGGGAGCCGCTACTGTTCCTAAAGGAAGGGAACACATCATCTCCTTTCCCTCTAAAAAAGAAGCCTCGCTTAATCCTTCTTTCACCTCAAGCAATTTGACTTTAACTCTGCACTTGTCCTGATATTTGCCTTTTATCTCATAAAGCCACACCAAATCCCTCGCGTCATCTATATAACTTGCCCTAAAACATTCTAATAATGCAGAATTAAAACAAGAAACATCGCTGCATTTTTTTGTATAGAAAAATGTGAAAAAAATTGCTCCTATAGCAATCACAACAATCGCCGCAATTAATATTATCACCTTTTTCTCCATTTTTTTAAGAAGTTTGTAAAGTTTTTAAATCTTCTTGTTCATGAATTATGCAAACTTATTCTCTGTATAATAATGTTAAATGTATTAATTATTAAGTAATTACAACATAAAAATTTATAAACCTTTTATTTTTAATGAACCTATGGTAAAGGCAGATTTACATAATCACCTGAGAAAGAGGGGAAGAATTCTTGAAGGAGATTTTGATAAGGTAGTAGATATAGCATATAGGAAACTCGGAGAAGGAGCAATTTTAGGAGTAGTTAATTTTTCTGATGAGATAGGAAGATATGAGCGTTTGACTAGTTTAGAAGGATATGAAAGAGAGGGTTTAGGAGATAGGAATAATGGGTTTTATGTCCCAGAAAAAGATGTTTATATTGTTAAAGGGCAGGAAGTTCAAACAAGAGAAGGGCATTTGCTTGTGATTGGAATAGGGGCTGGAAAGCATCTAAAAGAAGGGAGGGGATTAGAAGATACAATAAAAGAAACAAGAGATCAAAATGGAATAATAGTTGTCCCGCATCCTTTCTCTATTCATGGATTAGGGAATTATCTAGAACGAAACCCTGAACTTCTTGAACAAATAGATGCTATCGAAATACATAACGGAGAAGCATCTTTTGGTCTTCCCTTTGGACCCCTTCCCCTCGGAGCAAATAAAAAAGCGCGAGAATTTTACGCGAGAATTAAACCAGATTTTCCAAATTTAGGAGCAATTTCATCTTCAGACGGCCACTCTTTATCTGAATTAGGTTCAAGTTGGACAGAATTGCCAGAAATGCAAAGAATAGATAATGAAAATTTTGTAAATTCATTAAGAGAATCTATAAGAAAGACCAACTTAGAAACACCAAGAAAGATGAAGAGTTCTATTTTTGGAGCAATAACCCATATTATAGATTTAGCATTGATAAATATAAACAATCTTTATTTTGATTACAAAAAAAATAAATTATAAAGTCAGTAGTTAAAAGAGAGTTTGTATTAGTAATCTTTTTGTCTTATGAAAAACACTTTAAGATAAAAACAATCTCTTTATTTTCATGAGAAAAAAGGATTTTCTCTTTATCTAAATTTTCATTAACCCACTTTTTCCAATAATGGCCTATATATCTCCTCTTTGAAATAGAATAAAGAGGGAAAGAAATAACAATATATCCCCCAATTTTTTTAATTTTATTCAATAATTTCTTTCCGCTATTCTTTTCCAATTTTTCTATAACAGGGATTAAATTAAATAAAAAGATTATATCATATTTCTGATTTGTCCAATCTTTTTTCGGATCAATTAAATCATCAACTATAAATTTTACTTTTTTCGGCATCCTCTCCTTTAGAG
>CAYTYH010000023.1:0-6149 GCA_964441965.1 Candidatus Woesearchaeota archaeon
CATTTATCCTTACCTGTCTAAAAGAAAAAATAGATTTTTTAGAAGCTGAGAATTTTGGCAGATTACTTTTGCCTTTGCAAGTTTTAGAAGAGTTTGACAAGTTGGAAGAAAGAGGGGGGCGGGAGGGGAGGTTGGCTGAATTGGCTTCTGAAATTATAGAGAGAAATAAAGACAAATTTAAGATTATAGATTTAGGAGAAAAATATGTTGATTCTGGAATCAAGTCTTATGTTAAGAATAGGAAAAATATTATTGTGGCTACATTAGACAAAGAATTAAAAAATTCGTTAAAAAGAAAAACCAGATTTTTGGTAATAAGAGCAAGGAAAAAATTGGCAGTTGAGTGAATAGTTAGATTTAAAAATAATATTTTTCTTTTAAAATTACAATGTTCTATTTAGTTGAAGTTGAGGATTATGTCAGAGTAGAGCCAAAATTGTTTGGTATGAAAACACTTGATGCAGTAAAAGAACAGTTGAAAGAAAGTTACGAGAATTATGTTAGCAAGGATTTAGGGAAAGTTGTCGGGATTGTTGATGTTTTAGAAGTGGGAGAGGGAATAATAATTCCTGGTGACGGGGCAGCATATTACAAAAGCAGATTTAAGTTATTGGTGTGGAAGCCAGAAATGCAAGAGTTAGTTTACGGGATTATAAGCGAGATTGCTAATTTTGGAGCTTTTATAAATCTTGGAGCATTGCAGGGAATGATTCATATCTCGCAAACAATGGACGATTATGTTTCATTCAGCAAGTCTAATACACTTATCGGAAAGAAAAGCAAAAAAAGCCTGAAGAAAGGAGATATGTGTCTAGCAAGAATAGTTGCAATAAGTTTTAAGGCAGAAGAGCCAAAAATAGGATTAACAATGAGGCAACCTGGCCTTGGAAAATTAGAGTGGATTAAAGAAGAAAAAAGAAAAGCAGGAAAAGCTGTGAAAAAAGAAAAAGAGAAGAAAGAGAAATGAAAGATAAACTAATTATGATTGGCTCAGTAATTTTTATTATTGGCATAGTAGTTGAAGTTTTATATTCCCTCTTTCCATTGTTTGTCCCAGAAACAGGATTTGTAGAGGGGATAAAAACAGGAATTGCCTTGTTAGTTGCTGGAGGGGCGATGATTTTAATAGGCATCTCAATAGATAGATTTAAAGAGTATAAAATATTTAAAAAAGAAATAAATAAAAAAGATTTGATACCATGATAATCACGACAACAGATTTTGTTCCAGGAAAAGAGATAAAAGAAATTTTAGGCTTGGTAAGAGGGAATGTGATTCAAGCAAAACATTTAGGAAAAGATATTATTGCGGGTCTTAGGCAATTAGTTGGTGGAGAGATAAAAGAATATACTGAAATGTTAACTGAAGCAAGAGAGATAGCATTAAAAAGAATGATTGATAAAGCAAAAGAATTAAAAGCAGACGCTGTAATAAATGTGAGATTTGTTACATCAATGGTTATGGCGGGGGCTGCAGAAATTCTTGCTTATGGAACAGCAGTTAAGTTTAAAAAATAAATTTTAATAAAGTAATAATAAGATGGCAGAGAGAGCTTGCAAAAATTGCGGAATGATATATGAAGGAGAAAAATGTCCGAATTGCTCTAGTCAGGAATATACAGAAGAAATTAAAGGAAGGGTTGTTGTTTTAGATCCTGAAAATTCAGAAATTGCAAAAAATCTTAAAATAACTAAAAAAGGTTCTTATGTAATTAAAGCTAAATAAGATGGAAATTGCTAATGTTCTTGAAGAAAAAGAGAATGAATTGATTGGAAGAAAAGAATTAAAATTCATAGTAGTCTCAGACAAAACTCCGAGTTATGAAGAAGCGAAAAAATTTATAGCAGAGAAATTTAGGGCAAATGAAGAATTGGTTGTAATAAAGTTAATAAAAGGAAAGTTTGGATTGAGCAAATTTTTGATTGAAGCTTTTGTTTATAAAGATAAAGAGAGTATGGAGTTATATGAAGGCAAGAAAGAGGGAGAAAAGAAAGAAGAGGAAGGAAAGGAAGAGAAAGGAGGAGAAGCAAAAGTAGCAGAAGAAAAACAGGAAAATAAAGAAGAGAAGGAAGAAAAGCCAACCGCCACCTCACCACCCCCTAAAGAAAAAGAAACAACTGGAGAAGAAGGAGAAAAAAAACAAGCGAAGGAAGAAAAGCAAGAACAAACCTAAAACTTTTAAAAACCTTATTCTTATTAAAAACTAATGGCAGGAGAAAAAATTAATATAGAGGATTTAGAAAGCATAAATGTTGGAGTATTCGGACATATTGACCACGGAAAAACTACTCTTGTTTACCAGATGACAGGAAAATGGACTGACACTCATAGCGAAGAATTAAAAAGAGGAATCACTATTAAACTCGGTTATGCTGATTGCATTATAAGAAAAAATCAAGAAGGTTATAATGTGAAAGAGGGAGAGCCAATAAGGTATGTAAGTTTTGTGGATGCTCCTGGCCACGAGATGTTGATGGCAACAATGTTATCAGGAGCAGCTATGATTGATGTTGCCATTCTTGTTATAGCAGCAAACGAAGGCATAAAACCGCAGACTCGTGAGCATTTAATGGCACTGCAAGCTAAAAAGATTAATAACATAATTGTTATTCAAAATAAGATTGATTTAGTAAGCAAAGAAGAAGCATTAGAAAGTTATAATAAGATTAAAGAATTTCTAAAAGGAACTGTTGCTGAAAACTCTCCAATAATTCCTATTTCAGCTCAACAAGGAGTAAATATAGATAAGGTTTTAGAAGCCTTATGTCAAGTAGAGATTCCAAAAAGAGAGATAGAAGCAGAACCTTTATTTATTATTGCTAGGAGTTTTGATATAAATAAACCTGGAACTAAAATTGATAAGTTAAAAGGAGGGGTTTTGGGCGGGGTGTTAAAAAGAGGCAAATTAAAAATAGGCGAGGAAATAGAAATCAAACCAGGAGTTATAATAAAAGAAGAAAACAAAATTGTTTATAAGCCAGTTAAAACCAGGGTTCTTGGAATTTTTAAAGGAAAATACAGCATTAAAGAGGCGACTCCTGGCGGCAGTTTAGCATTAGAAACAGAACTAGACCCAAGTATGACTAAAGCAGATAATTTGGCAGGATGTATTGTAGGTAAAAAAGATACATTGCCAGATATAAAAGACACTATAAAGATTAAGTTTAATTTATTTAAAGAAGTTTTTGGAATGTATGAAAAATTTGAAGTTGAAAATATAAAGGTTGGCGAAATTTTAATGCTTTCTATAAATACCTCTATAACAATAGGAAATGTTTTGAAGCTCGATAAAGACAAGATTGAATTAAAATTAAGAATTCCTGTTGTTGTTTTTCCTGGAGAGAATGTTGGGATTGCAAGAAATATTCAAGGACATTGGCGGCTTATAGGTTATGGAGAAGTAGAATAGGGGATAGAACAAAACAGATTGGAAGTATGAAAATTTGAAATTTATAATATAGAAGATGAAGAGTTTAGAAGATATTTTGAAAAATGTTTTAAATGGCGCAGTTTTTGGTTTGGCTTTTACTCTTTCGTATTTAGTTGTATTTAATCCTCCTTATAAAATGAGAGAATCTCCTGTTAATGTTTTAGAAAAAACAGCAGCAGTCTATACAACCTCTTCAATTCTTTCAGCTTATTTATCTTCAAAATTCAGAAAAGAAAATTAAATTTCTAAATCTGATTTTCCTTAATCCTCATTTTCTCTCGCTACTTTAACTATATCTGTAACTTTATCTCCTTCTTGCAACTTTACGATTCTTACTCCTTGTGTTGCTCTTCCCATAACCCTAATATCTTTAACAGCTGTTCTTATGACCATGCCTTTTGCTGTAGTAACTATAACACTATCTTTCTCTTCAACACTTACTGTTTTGATAACATCTCCAGTTTTTGCACTCACTTTAAGAGTTATAACACCTTTTCCTGCTCTCCCTGTAATCCTATAATCCAAAATTTTGCTTCTTTTGCCATAACCTTTTTCTGTTATTGTGAGAATTGTGCCCCTCTCTTGCTTTTCTTTTTCTAATGGCAGAACTTCCATGCTCACAACAACATCGCCTTGCTTAAGCTTGATTCCTGTAACTCCATAAGAGGCCCTGCCCATGCTTCTGACCTCATTACTATTAAATCTTATTGCCTGTCCTTTTTTTGTCACAAGTATAAGTTCTTGATTTTCTTTGATGGGTTGGACATCAATAACCTCATCCTCTTGAGGGATATTTATAGCCCTAACTCCAGTTGAACGAGGTTTAGAAAATAGAGATAGCCTCATTTTTTTAATCTGCCCATTTTTTGTAACAATAATAAGATAATCATCAAAATTTTTCACATTCATAACACTGGCTATTTTTTCATCTTTTAATTTTAATAAATTAACTAAACTCCTTCCTTTGCTATATCTTTCAGCAGCTGGAATATTATAAGCTTTTAACCAGTACACTCTTCCTTTGTCAGTAAAGAACATTAAGTAGTCGTGAGTGGAGCAAGTCAAAAGCTGTTTGACAAAATCTCCAGTTGATAAATCGCTTCCAATAACTCCTTTTCCTCCTCTTCTTTGTTGCCTATATGACTTTACATCCATTCTTTTTACATATCCTCTATCTGTTATGGTGACAACTACTTCTTTTTTCTGAATTAGGTCTTTTTCTTCTAATTTCTTTATTTTTCCAACTATTGATGTTTTTCTTTGGTCCCCATATTTTCTTTTTATTTCCAACAGCTCTTTCCTAATAACATTTAGAATCTCCTTTTCTGATGAAAGAATTTTTTTGAACTCTTTTATTTTTTCCTTTAAAGCAGTTTCCTCTTTCTTAAGTTTATTTTGCTCAAGATGTGTAAGAGAAGAAAGTTTTGTTTCAAGAATAGCCTCTACTTGTTTTGTGGTGAATTTGAATTTTGAGATAAGTTTTTCTTTAGCTTCTGTTGCATGCTGAGCTTTTTTCAATAAGTCTATAACCTGGTCAATATTTTTCAGCGCTTTTAACAGGCCTTCTACAACTTCTAATCTATCCTCTGCTTTCTGAAGATCAAATTTTGTTCTTCTTTCAACAACTTCCTTGCGGTGTCTGACATATTCTATGATAAAACTTTTTAAATTAAGTGTCTTGGGTTTTCCTTTTACTAAAGCTAAAAAATTAACATCAAAAGAAGTTTGAAGTTTTGTATACTTGTATAATTTATTAATGAAAAATTTAGAATTAGAACCTTTCTTTAATTCTATAACTATTCTAACTTTTCCTTTAGCTGACTCATCTCTAATATCAGAGAGTTCTGGCAATTTTTTTTCTGTTGCAATTTTAGCAATCTCTGAGACAAGAGCAGCTTTATTTATCATGTAAGGTATTTCAGTTATTATTACTCTTTCTTTTCCTTTATTTGTTTCTGTTGTTAGTTTTCCCCTTATGATTACTTTTCCTTTTCCTGTCTTGTAAATTTCCTGAAAATTTCCTGAAATCTGACCAGCTGTTGGGAAATCTGGGCCTTTTATTATTTCGCATAACTTTTCTATTGTTATCTCAGGGTTCTCTATATATTTAATGACAGCATCACAAACTTCTGTTAGGTTATGGGGAGGTATGTTTGTAGCCATTCCAACAGCTATTCCTGCTGAACCATTAATTAGTAAATTAGGTATTTTAGCAGGCAAAAGTTCTGGTTCTTTAAGAGAGCCATCAAAATTTGGAATCATATTTACTGTATTTTTGTCCAAATCTGCGAGCAATTCTGTGGCTATTGGGCTTAATTTTGCTTCAGTATATCTTTGAGCAGCTGGAGGGTCTCCGTCTAAAGAACCGAAATTTCCCTGACCTATTACAAGAGGATATCTTAAGGAAAAATCCTGCGCCATTCTTACTAATGCTTCATAAACTGCTGTGTCTCCATGAGGATGGAATTTACCTAAAACATCTCCGACAATTCTCGCAGATTTTCTTGTCTGGCTGCTTGGTTTTAATCCAAGACTATTCATTGCATAAAGAATCCTTCTATGGACTGGTTTTAATCCATCTTCTACACTTGGCAAAGCTCTTGCTACGATAACAGACATAGCATAATCAATATAGGCTTTCTGCATTTCCTCTGTTATTTCTGCAGTTTCTATATCTTCTTCAAACGCGTCTGGTTTTTCTTTATTTTTTTCCATTTTA
>CAYTYH010000024.1:0-6097 GCA_964441965.1 Candidatus Woesearchaeota archaeon
TTTTTCTTTGCTTTTAAATTTTTTAATAAATTTTTGAAGTTAATGTTTTTTTGTTTTTTTATTTTTGTATTTCTTATAATGCTTATTGTTAAAGTTGAAGAGCCGAATAAGCCAGTTAAAAGGGGGAGGTGGGGGTGGTTTATGGGCAGGTTTAGAGTTGCTATTCCAAGAAAGCCTGCAAGCAAGAAAATAAACATGGCTTTAGTTACAGACTTTTCTGTTAAGATTAAGAAAAGAGAAGCAAGAATTAAAATGTAAGGCATGATTGTTTTTATATAAAAATAGACTTTCGGTAAAAAGATGAGGAAAAGAAAAGTAAAAATTAGAATTATTGGAATTGCAAGAGAAGAACCGAGCAGAGTAAGCCAGATTGCAAGTTGAGCTTTTCCTTTTAATAATAATTTATGGCCTGGCAAGACACTTAAAGCTGAATCTTCATCTGGTGCTCCGAGAAAAATAGAAGGAATAAAGTCAAGGAAAGTATGGGTAGTTGACATAGCCACTATAAAAACAATTAAAGCGAGAGGCGAGAAAAAAGAAAAGAATAGAGAAAGAGAGGAAATTATAAAAACAGAAATTAAGTTTATGTGTATGCCGGGGATTAGACCCGTTATTATTCCAGCAAATATTCCTAAAGCAAAAGAAATTATAAGTTGAAGAATCATTCTTCTCTTATTTTTTCTATTAAAATTTCTTTTTCTCCTTTATATTCTGCAATTCTGCCAATAATTATTAGGGTTTTATTTTTTAATTTTTCAGTTTTTATTTTTTCAGGCAAAATAGCTTTTATTTCTCCAGTTTCATCTTTAATCTGCAATATCTGTCTTTCTTCATAATTTTTAATTTTAGTTATGCTGCCTTGAATTTTTATTATGCTGTTTGTTAATTTTTGTTTTGCTTGTTTTATTGTTATTAATTTTGGTTCGATAAAATTTTGAAGTAATAATAGGAGGAAAATTAGTAGGAAAGAAAGAGAAAGGCTGAGTTTTAATAAAGTTTTATGTGCCTTTTCTTTCATTAATAAAGAGATAGGGAAAAGTTTAATAATCTTTTTTTTCTTGTTTTTTTATGGTTGATGAGAGATTTGATTTGATTAGGAGAAATACTGCTGAGATAGTTACAGAAGCAGAGTTGAGAGAGTTGCTTGAGAAAAAAGAAAAGCCAGTTGCTTATTGGGGAACAGCGATAACTGGAAAGCCGCATGTGGCATATTTTTTTCCAATTTTGAAAATTGCTGATTTTTTAAGGGCTGGGTTTAAATTTAAGGTCTTGCTTGCAGATTTGCATGGGGCTTTGGATAATTGCCCTTGGATTGTTTTAGAAAAAAGATATGCTTATTATGAAAAAGTGATTCCTTTGATGTTTAAGGCTATTGGAGTAGATGTGAAAAATTTAGAGCTTGTTAAAGGAAGTGAGTTTCAATTAAAGCCAGAGTATGCCTATGATATTTTGAAGCTTTCTACAGAGGTTAGTATGAGGGATTGCAAGAGAGCTGCTTCAGAAGTTGTTAAATTTGGGAGTAATCCGAGATTGAGTGGTTTTATATATCCTATTATGCAGGCTTTAGATGAAGAATATCTTGGGGTTGATGTTCAGCTTGGAGGGACTGACCAGAGAAAAATTTTGATGTTTGCAAGAGAGAATTTGCCTAAAATTGGTTATAATGCGAGAATTGAGGTTATGAATCCTTTAATTCCTGGTTTGACAGGAAAGAAAATGTCTGCTTCAGATGAAAAGAGCAAGATTGATTTGCTTGATAGCGAGGAGGAAGTAGAGAGGAAGATTAGAAATGCTTATATGGTCGAGGGAAATCCAGATAATGCGATTATGGCTTTTTTAAAATATGTTATCATGACACTTAAACAAGATAAGAAAGAAAGATTTAGGATCGAGAGAGATAAAAAATTTGGAGGAGATATTGAGTATGAAAGTTATGAAGAAATAGAGAAAGATTATGTTGAAAAAAAATTGCATCCATTAGATGTTAAAATTGCTGTTGCTAAAGAAATTAATAACTTGCTTGGAGTATTTAGAAAAAATAAGAAAATTTTAGAAAAATTAGCTAGAGAAGCTTATTCTTAGTTTTATAGTTTACCTCATATTTAATTTACCTTGTATAAAGCTCAACAATATCTTTATCTTTTAAAACATGATTTAAGCCGACAACCTGATTTGGAAATTTTGATGAAGGCCCAGTTATTCTTGCTTTTTTTATGTTTTCTTCTGGAATTCTGAGTTTTCTTGCTAAATCTTTTATTGTTGAGTTTGGTTTTAAGAGAAGAGGTTTTTCATCAGCTTGTTTTCCAGGCTGTTTAGTATAAATCCTTATGACTCCTGAATTTTCTGCTAATTTCTTTTTTAATTCTTCTATTCCTTCCTGAGTTTTTGAAGAGACTAATACAAAATCATATTTCTTGCTTTGAAGAAAAGAAGAGATTTTTCTTTTTTCTTTTTCATCAAGCAAATCAGATTTGCTTACAACTACAATTTTCTTTCCTCTTGCTTTTTCTAAGAATGGCAGGATTTGATTTAATTCAGAAAGATTTGTTATCATAATTAAAAGAATGTCTGCGGAATTTGCAAGACCTTGGTCAAAATTTTCATGTTCTATTGCAGGCATATCTATAATCTGGAACTGGATTCCTTCATATTGCAGGCTTCCAAGTATAGGGGATGTTGTTGTATAAGGATGAAGAGAGATTTCTGGTTTTGCATTTGTAAGGCAGGAGAGTAAGGCAGATTTTCCTGATTGAGTTAAGCCGCACAAGACAATTTGAGTTCCTTGTTTTTTAATACCTTCTTTTTTCCCAGCTTTTTTCTTTTTTTTAGCTTCAATTTTTTCTTTTAGTTTTTTTATTCTTGCTCTTAAATTTGCTCTGAGATTTTCTGCTCCTTTGTGCTGCGGACGATATTTCCACATTTCTTCTAGTGCCTGCAACTTCTCTTCATCTGTTTTTGCTTGCAAATATTCTGCTTCTGCTTTTTGATATTCAATTGAAACATTTGCTGGCATGTTTAAAAAAAAGAAAAAAGAATTTTAAATTTTGCTATCAAAAATTAAAAAAAGAAAAATTGTTTTTATGCTTGTTGTGTTGCTTGTTCTGGTGTTTTTTGCGTTGTTTCTGCAGGTGCTTGTTGAGTTGGTTGAGTTGATGAGCCCCATGCTGCGATACTTATAAATACTAAATGAGAGATTATTGCTACAAAAGAAATTATTGCAGAGATTTTCTTATCAACTGGGGATAGAAGGAAACCAATTACGCCTAAAACTACTGGAACCAAAATCCACCACCCAGGTTTATTTACTGCTTTATAAGTTTTCCAATGCCAAATTATAGTCATGATTCCGAATATCAATAGCGAAAGTAGGAAAATAATATATCCTATTGTAACTAATGATAGAGAGTAGATTGCCAAACCAGTAAATAACAATGTCGAAACCCATCCTATAGCCAATACTAAGAAAGGCCACCAATGGTCTTTTGCTGTTTCAAAAATAATTGCTAGCGGTCCAGCTCCAGGAAGCCAAGCAATTCCCGGGTTAGCCAATCCTGTTTTTTTCCCTATCTTTGAATAAGCAATAGAGAGGTATATGTAAATGGCAAACGATACTAATATTGCTGCTATAATTAGGCCTTCAACAATTCCCAAAAGATTTGAAAGAAGCGGGAATAGGTTTTCTGTCATAGCTTGAGGATTAGAAGGAAAATTCTGCAAATTTCCAGGCATAGCTGAAGGATTTAAAGGAAGGTTCTGCAAAAAGTTCATTTTTATCACCTCCTTTCAATTTTTAATTAAAATAAAGAGGAGAAAGGGGTTTTTAATAGTTTCGTCTAGAAAAAGCTTAAAAATTATTAAAGTTTAATAAATAAAAAAGAGAAAGTGGGAATTGAAAGCATTTTTTCAAAATCTTGGCAGGAATTTAAAAATAATGTTTTTTTATTTTTAAAACTTGTTCTCCTGTTTGTGATTCTTCCTGGAATTATTCTTATTTTGATTTTGTCATGTTTTTCGTGGTTTGCTCTTAATGAAATAGACACCTCAATATCAAATTTTAGCAATTGGTCTTATCCTGAATCACCAAATCTTGATAATTTTTCATACAGCTATGTTTCTGCTGCTTTTCTACCTTTTACTAAGTTTATTACAGGAAAAGTTGTTAGTGGGGGTTCAAAAGAAGATGTTTCTTTTTTTGCATTGTTCTTGCTTTTATTTTTATTTCTGTTTCTTTTTCTTGTTTCTTTTTTTATTTTTGCTTTATGTTTGATGTATTTGTTGATTTATAATGAGAAAGGCGAGATGGGTGTTAAAGAGGTTGTTAAAGGGGGGTTAAAATATTTTTGGAAATTTCTTGGTTTAGTTTTTCTCCTCACGGTTTTATATTCTTTATTAATTCTTGTTCCTTTTTTTCTAATTTTTGTTTTTTTCTTTTTAGTTGGAATAAAAGGCCTTTTTTATGCTCCCTTTATCATTTTATTTTTAATTTTTGTTTTTTGTGTCTATATCTTTTTTTCAATTAAATTTCTTTTTTCTCCATTTATTCTTTTTAAAGAAAATACTGGAGTGATTGAATCCCTAAAAAAATCTTGGAATATGGTTGAGGGGAGGTGGTGGAAAGTTTTTGGTTATTATTTGCTTTTCACTTTAATCTATGAAGGAGCTTTTTTATTTCTTTATATCTTTGTTTATCTTCTTCAAATTCCTTTTGTTTTAATTTTTTCTTTGCTCTATAATCCAGCAACATTTACTATAAGTTTTTTCTTTCTTTCTTCAATAATTTTCACTATTCTTTTAGTTTTATATATGCTTTTGTTTTTCTTTTACATTCTTTTTATAAAAAATCTTTATCTTGAAATAATACAAAAAAGGGCGTGTTTGTTAAACTGAAATGAATAACTGGGCATAAGCCCAAAAAACTTAAATATAAATAAGAAAAATTTGTTTATAATTAATAAATTAGCTTATATTGTTATGATGAAAATAGGGAAAGATTTTTTTGAAAGAGATGCTGAGATTATAGCCAGGGATTTGCTCGGGAAAATTTTGGTTAGGAAGTTGGGAAGAAAAGAGATTAGAGCAAGAATAGTAGAAACAGAGGCTTATTATGATGACAAAGATCCTGCTTCTCGGGCATGCAAAAACGGGGATTTAAAAAAGACAATGGAGATGGAAGCTGGGACTATTTTAGTTTATGGAGTTCATAATAATTGGCTTATTAATTTTGTGACAAATAGAAAAAATAAAGCAGAAGCTGTATTGTTAAGGGCATTAGAACCTTTAAATTTTTCAGCTAAAACTTCTGGCCCTGGTTTGTTGACAAAAGCTTTGAAGATAGATAAGAGTTTTCATAAAAAAGATGTTTGTAATTGTGATGAGTTGTGGTTAGAATTTTTAGAAAATGAGGAGAGTTTTAAAATTGTTGAGAGCAAGAGAATAGGGGTAAAAGAAGATTTAGAAAAAAATTTAAGATTTTATATTAAGGATAATAAGTTTGTAAGTAAAAAATGATAAAAATAGTTGAAGGAAATATAACAGAAATTAAAGCAGAGGCAATAGTTAATGCTGCTAATGAACATCTTTTTCATGGGGGCGGGGTGGCTGGGGCTATTGTTAGGGCAGGCGGGGGAGAGATTATTGAGGAAAGTAGGAAAATTATTAAAGAAAAGGGCAAGTTAAAAGTAGGGGAAGCGGTTTTTACTTCTCCAGGAAATTTAAAAGAGAAAGGGGTTAAGCACATAATTCATGCTGTGGGTCCGAGGGGAACAAGACCAGAATTATTAGAAAAAGCAGTTAATAATGTTTTTAAATTAGCCAGAAAATTAAAATTAAAAAGTTTAGCTTTACCAGCTATTTCTTGTGGCATTTTTGGTTTTGATAAAGAAAAAGGAAGCAAGATTATTTTTGAAATTGCAAAAAAATATGAAAAAGAATTTGAAATTTTTCTTGTCAGTTTAGATAAAGAAGTAGTTAAGTTTTGGAAAGATTTGAGAAAGGGGTAAGTTAGATAGAAGTTAGGAGATTTTAGAAAGAGTTTGAAAAATAAGAGCGGTTTGGGTAGGATGGTGTGAGGTATTTTTGGGGAGGGGTGGTGGTGTGG
>CAYTYH010000025.1:0-6047 GCA_964441965.1 Candidatus Woesearchaeota archaeon
CTTATCAGTATTCTCAATTGTAGTTACATTGTCTTTATCTATATCCCTACCACAACTTCCTACTCCTCCTAAAGTTGAACCCCAAAATAAACAAACAGCATCTGTAATCTTGGAAATAATTCCACCTTCAAAAGCAAAGTAAAATGGAAAACGAAAAGCTTTTGACAGCATTTGTAATTTTTGTTGTAACAGTTGCTTTCTTTAATGCTCTCATTACTGTAACAAAATTATCAAAAGTAAGTCACGAAATAACTGGTTTTGCTAACAATGCTCAAGGTTTTGTGAATCTGACTATATCTACACAAATCGCTATTAGTGCTACTCAAGATACTATTAATTTTGGTTCAGGAACGATTAATACTACTGGAGGTTATTCTAGATGTAATTTAACAACAGCTCAAACATCTGCATATAAAACTCCAACAGAATGTGGTAATTGGACTGTTGCAGGAGTTGAAGGTTTAGTTGTAGAAAATATAGGAACTGTTCCATGCAAATTAAACATTTCAAGTAAACAAGGAAATGCAGTTAATTTTCTTGGGGGATCAAATCCTTTTTATCAAATAAATGTAACAAACAAAGAAGATGGAGCTTGTGATGGGGATCCTGCAGGAGTTTATAATTTAAGTATGTGGCATAATGTTAATTGGGATACTGATAATGGCGAGAGTGCCCAGTTTTGTGATGTTTTCAATTATACATCTGATAATGATGAGATTTATATTGATGTTCATTTAAGCTTCGATGAAACTGCTGCAGGAGTGAAATCAGATACTTTAACTTTTGACGCATATCAGTAAGTTTAAGGAATTATAGAAATCTTTTTATTTCTGGAATTTATGAGAGAAAAAAGTTGATATAGAAAAATTGGAAAGTTTAAATATTGGCCCGTTTAGTCATATAGATCATGGAAAAACAATTCTTTTATATAGAATAACTGAAAGTAGGCAGATACTTATCCAGAAGAATTTATAAACTTCTCATCTCAACAACTTTAGCAAAATTTCTCTTGCGATTTGGTAATCCGCGCGTCTATTGCTCTCTTTCATTACTTGCCCTATTAAAAAATTAAAAGCTTTTTCTTCTCCTGCTTTGTAATCAGAGACAGCTTTTTTATTATTTTGCAGAACTTTTTTTACAATTCTTTCTATCTCTTTTTTGTCTGTAATTTTAGCTTCTTTTTTTATCATTGTTTTTATAGAAAATGATTTTGGCACGAATTTATTTAACATTTGCTTGGCTTTTAATTCTGTTATCTTTCCTTCTTTGACAGCTTCGAGGAGTTCGACAAAATGTTCTGGTTTGATTTCAATATCAGGGTCATCTAAAGTTTTTTTATTATAATTTAAGACTCTTAACAACTCAATAGTAACCCATGGCAAAACGAATTTAGGAGGGAGTTTTTCAGAAACTTTTTCAAAAAATTCAACTAACTCAAAATTTTTATACAAAATTTCAGCATTTTTTTTATCAATCTTGTGTTTTTTTATCAGCTTTTCTAATTTCTCTTTTGGAGTTTCTGGCAAACTAGCTTTTATTTTTTCTATTAATCTTTTCTCGAGTTTTATCACAGGCAAGTCAGGGTCAGGGATAAAACGATAATCTGCCTGCCCCTCTTTTTCTCTCATCTTTAAAGTTTTTCCTGTTTTTGAATCAAACCTTCTTGTCTCTCTTTTTACTTCTTCTTTTTCTTGTCTGGAAATTTCTGCGATAATTGCTCTTTTTATTGATTCTATTGAAGAAAGATTTTTTATTTCAACTCTTTTTTTAAAATTAGTTTTTTTAGTGGAAATATTGACATCTGCCTTTATTCCAGCGTTTTTATCAACTGCTTTTATATAAGAAAGAGTTAGAATAAGTTTTTTTAACCACGCTTCAACTTGTTCTGCTGTTGAAAAATCTGGCTCTGTTACAATTTCAATTAAAGGTAAGCCGCTTCTATTATAATCAATATTTCCTGTTTCTGGATTCCAGGCAGCAGGGTCTTCTTCTAAATGGCATTCTTTTATTCTTATATTTTCAAATTTTCCATCATAACCTAAAGGTTCAGAATAAGCTCCTGACATTGTGTCTTGATAACCTTTTGGCAAGTCAGGCCAGTCATAATGCTTTCTGTTCCATACTAAATTTTTCTCATTTATTTTGCAATTTAACATTAAAGCAATCTCAATTATTTTTTTAACAGCTTCTTCATTTGGAAGCATCGGTTTTGCTCCTGGCTGACCTGTGCAAATAGGGCATATAAAAGTGTTAGGTTTTAATTTTTGTTTAATAGCATGCCTAACTGCTTTACACTTGCAAAATAACTTCTCTTTTGTTTGCAAATAGCCGTGAATTTCTAAGCCGATTTTTGCTTTATCCATGCTAAAAACAAGAAAAATTAGTTATTTATATCTTATGTTTTGATAAAAGAAAATATGATTGAGTTCTCTTTCCTTCATAATTTCTATACGATAACTTTTTTGCAGATTCAATCCTATGACTAAGATAGTCTACGATAGAGACATTTCTTGGAAAAGAGCAATCTGCAGCAATACTTAGATAATAATTTGTAAGTATTTGAGGAGAGACAAAACATTCTTCAGGAATAGAAACAACAACCCCCTCGACTCCTTGCTCTTCGCTTTCCATTGCTTCTAAGAGATATTTTCCTGCAGGAATTTCATAAGCTGTCATATTTATTATAAGAAAAAAACTTTTTTAAACTTTTGGGTAGTAATGTTTCCAGAATAAATAGTTTTTTATATTCTTGTTATTTAAAGTTTTTATGAGGCCAGAATTCGGAGATAAAGTTAAAATCTCTACTGTAAAAGAGGAGATAATTGGGACTCTAATAAAAAGCCCTTCTTCAGATTTGTATTTAGTAAAATTAGAATCTGGCTATAATATTGGAATAAAAAAAGAGAGCGTTATTAATATTGAAATTTTAGAGAAGAAAAAAGAAAAAAAAGAAGCCGGGGAGTTTGCAAAAAACAAAAATCTTCCTGGAATTGATTTAATTGTTACAGGGGGGACTATATCAAGCAGAGTAGATTATGAGACTGGAGGGGTAAGCTGGCTCACAAAACCAGAAGAGTTGTTTAGATTTTATCCAGAAATTTTTGATATTGTAAATGTTAGGAAGATTAAAGTGCCGTTTATGAAAGCAAGCGAGAATATGGATTATTTGGATTGGAAACTTTTGGCTAAAGAAGTTAAAGAAAGTTTAGATGAACCTGAATGTAAGGGAGTCATTATTACACATGGAACAGATTTTCTTCATTATACTTCTTCAGCTTTATCTTTCTTTTTAAGAGATTTAAATAAACCAGTTGTTTTAACTTATGCGCAAAGGAGCAGTGATAGAGCAAGTTCAGATGCAAAATTAAATTTGAATTGTTCTGCTTATCTTGCGATTTCTGATATTGCAGAAGTGATGGTTGTCGGTCATGGTTCGACAAATGATGATTTTTGTTATGCTTTTCTTGGAACAAAAGTAAGGAAAATGCATTCTTCAAGGAGAGATGCATTTAAACCAATTAATTCCAGGCCTGTTGCAAAAATCTTTCCTGACGGGAAGATTGAAAAAATAAGAGGGGGGAAGGAAAGAGATGAGAAAAAGAAAGTGAAATTAGACAGCAAGTTTAATGATAATGTTTCTTTAATTAAATTTTATCCTGGAATGGATGCCGACTTTTTAGAATTTCTTGGAAGGTATGAAGGAATTGTTTTAGAATTGTCTGGATTAGGGCATGTTGCGGGGAGCGAGGCAAGAAAAAATTTGTTGCCAGCTGTTAAAAAATTAATTGATAATGGCACAGTTGTTTGCGGAGTAACTCAGACTCTTTATGGAAGATTAAATCCTTATGTTTATTCTCCTGGAAGAAAATTAATGAAAACTGGCTTAATTTTTCTTGAAGACATGCTTCCAGAAACAGCTTATGTTAAGTTAGGGTGGGTAATGGGTCATAAAGAATGGAAAAATAAAATTAGAGAAAAGATGTTAGAAAATTTTGCAGGAGAAATAAATAAAAGATTAGAAGAATAAAATGAGAAAAACCTGGATTGTGATATTAATTTTAGCAGTTTGTTTGATTTTTGGAGCAATTTATTTTAAGTCAATAGGAAGTCAAGATAAAGAGAATCTTGAAGATGAAGCAATTTCTTGCGCCTTGAATTTATACAAACAAGCAAAAGAAAAAGGAGTGAAGTTTGATAGCCAGTGTTTAGGAGTTTGCGGAGATTATGTTGTTGATATTGTTCATGTTCCGAGAAGTGAGGAAGATAATAAGCCTGAAAATCAATGTAAGGAGTATAGAGAAGGAAAAATCAAACATTTTATTGAATTAGATAAAGAAGGGAATATAGTGAGGGTTGTCTAAAATTTCCTTCTTTTTATTTCTTCTTTTTGTGAGAAATTTTTGGAGAGGTTAGCTCTATTTTTATCCCACCAACCCATGAAGAGAAGACATTGTAAAGAAAAGCTGCAATTGCTCCTGTTATGAAATAGATTACTCCATAAAAGATTGGCATTAGGACTAAGGATTTGTATCCTAAAGTTGTTATCATTGGAGGCAATTCTATTCCTGCTTCTTTTAAAAGTGACCCTTTTGAATAAGTGTATGAAAAAAGAATGCCAACAATCAATCCATAAACCACTCCAAACAAGGTTGCTATTTTTGAAAAGCTTAAAATCCCTATTTTTTTAAGTTCCATTTCTCCTCCTTTTATTTTATTCCTTTATTTTTTAGATTTCTTTCCTTTAAAAGCTTTTTTATTTCTTCTAAATCTCTTTGCATGTCTTGTATTTCTTTTTCTGCTTTTTTGTTAACTCTATAGTCATATTCTGCTCTTAATCTGTCTCTTTGAGCTTCTCTGTTCTGACTCATAAGAATTATTGGAGCTTGAATAGCAGCTAAACAAGAAAGGACAAAATTAAGCAATATGAAAGGATAAGGGTCCCAATGTTTAATATAGGCTGTAATATTAAGCCACATCCATATAGCCATAAAAGCAAGGAGAGATATAATAAATGTCCATGAGCCGGCAAATTTTGTTAAAGCGTCTGCAGCTTTTTGTCCAAAAGTTCTCTTTGCTCTGTGAACTGGATGCAGCACTTTTCCTAATTCTAATAATTTGGTTTTCATATCCTCTTTTTTATCTTCATACATGTTTTTTTAGGGTTTTTTTAATATTTAAAAGTTTCTTATTGAGTTTAATGAGGGTCTTAAGCTGAAGACTCTCCGCGCCTTTTAATTTCTAACCCTTTATATGATTCTTATCTTTGCTATAACTTCTTATCTTGCTGTCTCTTCATCTATTTTTTATTTTTCTTTTTATCTGGTTTTTTCATTATTTTCCTCAATTCCTACTTTTTTGCGGGACTCATGTCTTTTACCGAGAGGTCATTATTTCTGGATAATGCAACACAGCACTTTAATAAAAAGATTTATAAATATTAAAATATAGTAATTTGTGAAAAAGAGGGAAAAAAATGAATAAAAAAGGAGCTGAGTTGACTGTTGGCACGCTTGTTATAATTGTTCTTGCTATAATTGTGTTAGTAGTTCTTGCTTTAGGTTTTGGGACTGGTTGGAGTAATTTGTGGAGCAAAATCTCAAATTATTTTACTCCAGTGAATGTTGATTCTGTTAAGCAGGCATGTGTTTATGCATGCAATACGCAAGCAACATATGCTTATTGTTGTCAGCCAAGAAATGTGGTGGTGATTGGAGAGGACGGGAAGAAAGATAAAGAAACTTACAAAGGTAAAAGTTGCAAGGAATTAGAAACTACTAAGTTGGGATTTGAAATTTGCGAGAAAATAAATTGCGATGAAGTAAGTTGTAAGGAAGAAGAAGCAAACGACAATTCCCAACAAAAAGAAAAATCAAAACCAGGAGAGTAAGAAGAGAAAAAATAAAAAGAATTCTTAAGACAAATAACTCTTCTAAACCATTAAATGCAAATTCTTCTTTGTAGAAAAACTTATAAAATTGATTTGTTATAGGAGAGTATGAGAAAAAAGAGCGCAATTTTATTATTTTCCATGTTTGTTATTTCTATAA
>CAYTYH010000026.1:0-5911 GCA_964441965.1 Candidatus Woesearchaeota archaeon
ATAGCTGATGGGCATCATGATTGCAGAAAAACTTTTAATTTATGTGAGCGATATGGGATTGAAACTACAATTAAAATAGTGAAGAATGCTTCTATAAGAGCAAGAGGTTCTCCAAGAAGAAAAAAAGAAGTTATCAAGTATAAGAAGTTAGGTTATGATAATTGGGTTAAAGAAAAAGGTTATGGTTTAAGATGGCCTGCTTCTGAAGGAATATTCTCTGCTAATAAGAGAATATTTGGCGAATATGTAAGAGCAAGAAAAAAGAAAAATATGTATAAAGAAGTTCGGCTAAAGTTCTGGGCTTATAATAAGTTAAAAGAAGTTGGATAAGAGATAGTTAGATAGTGAAAACTGTGTTTATTGTTAGGAGTCGTGCAACACAGCATGAGGAAGAAACAATTTATAAACTTTCTTCACCTCTACAAATAATGAGATGCGAAAAATGCGGATATGAAGGAAAAAACAAAAAAATAATTGTGCAAGATAAAGAAATATCTTTATGTTCAGTTTGCATCAAATTTGCTCCTTCTTCACCCAAAGACCTTGAAGAATATATTAAAGAAAAAGTTGATTGGAAACAATTAGAAACCTTTAGAAAATATTCAGAAAACAGAAACTTATTAGGAATGCAAGCCAAAGCAAAACAAGGGAAAATAATGTCGCGCCCGCCTTTTGGCTATAAAATCGTAAATAAAGAACTTGTAATAAATGAGGAAGAAAAACTTAAGGTAGAAGAAATCTTTAGAACTTTTGCAGAGACAAATATAAGTTTAAATAAGCTTGCCAAAAAGTTTAATTTTTCAGTTAATGGCATCAAAAAAATATTAAAAAATTTTACATATATAGGAAAAATAAAGTTTAAAGGCCAAGTAATACCAGGAAACCAACCTTCAATTATCTCTCCAGACTTGTTCAATAAAGTGCAAAACAAATTAGAAAAATTAGGAATCTAGTTTTTATTAAAAACAAAAAAAGAAAAAATTAATTTTCTTATTCTCCTTTATTCTTTATTAACCTTTTCTTCTTTTGGCTTTATTCCTCTTTTTTTCATGAAACACTCTCTACATAAGACAGAAGAACCTTCTCTTGGTTTAAAAGGCACTTCATCTTCTTTTCCACATTCACTGCATGTTATTTTTGTCATTTCTCTTGGAAACCGTCTTCTAAACCGCCGGCCAAAATCATTTCTCATATTTAAATTTCCTCCTTTCACTTTTCAGAATAAGCTCAACTTATTCTTTTATTCTTTATCTAAGGACATTTATAAACCTATGCTTCTCTCTTTTATTTATCTATAACTTTTCTGCCTCTTTTTTCTAGCTTTACTATCGTTTGGTTTGTATGCTTCTTTTCTTCTTGTATCTGCCACAAGCAAATTTCTATCATAAGATAAAAATGCTTTTTTCAATTTTTCACTTTTGCTTGCTTTAACTAATGCTCTTGCTATTGCCAATCTTGCTGCCTCAATACCAGATTCAACTCCTCCTCCTCTTACACTAACCGAAATATCATAACCTCCAATTCCACATTCTTTTGCTATTCTTAAAGGCTCTTCTATCATTAATCTTCTAAAAAGAGGCAAAAATAGATAATTAACTTTATTAATCGTAACTTTCCCATTGCCTTTTTTTATTATTGCTCTCGCCACGCTTCTTTTTCTCTTTCCAGACACAATAATTTTCTTTTCCTCCATTGTTATTTTCCTCCTTTTAATTCTTTTGAAACTTCCTCAAGAGTTATTCCTTTTTTCTTTCTTCCAGACTTTATCATTTTTTTATCTTCAAATTCTTTTGGCAACCCACAAAAACATTTAATATTTTTAAAAGCATTCCTCCCTCTTCCGCGTTTATAATCTAACATTCCCCTAATTGTTCTTTTCAGAATTTTATCTGCTTCTTTTGGAAAAAAAGGCCCTTTAAGTCCAGAGCCACCTCTTGCCCTCCTTGTTTTATATTTTTCTAAAATATCTTTTTTATTTCCTACAATAATTACTTTTTCTGAATTTACAATTATAACTTTTTTTCCGAGTAACGCTTGTTTAGCAGCAAAACTTGCAAGCCTTCCTAAAACAGCATTCGTTCCGTCAATAATAATCTCTTCTTTGTTTTCCATTTTTACTCTATTAATTTAACTCCTTTAGCTTCAGGATTTATTTTTATTTCATCAACAATTGAAACAACCTCTCCTTTCATTTTTTTCAATTTTTCTCTCGCACTTTCTGAAAATGAAAAAGCCGCTACCCTCAATTTTTTATCAACATTTCCTGTTCCTAAAACTTTTCCAGGAACAACAATTGTGTCACCTTCTTTTGTCTTTTCATTTATTTTATCAAGATTAATTTTAATTTGCTTTCTTCTTGGCCTTGATAATAAACTTGCTACTTTTAACCATGCAGGATGTTTTTTGCAAGTTAGTATAGTTTTGACTAATTCTGGATTTGTTTTTCTTTTAGCTTGCTTAATAATTTTTGTTTTACTTTTCATTTTAAATAGGAAAGACGAGAAGTCTTTCCTGCTAACGCTTTTAACTTGCAGGTAAGTTATAATTTTAATTAGAAAAGGGTTTATAAACTATTCGGTTTCTTGCTTTATGAGTAGAAATAATCAAAGCAACTTTGCCAGGCTTTTTATATCTCTATTTGCTATATGTGTATATATTTGTGTTGTCTGCAGATTTCCAAGCTTCTTCCCTCTACCTTATCCTTTTTTACTACACTCAAAATTTAAAGAAAAATAAACAAAAATGCGGGAGACAGGATTCGAACCTGTGCAGGCACTAAGCCACCAGATCCTTAGTTTGGCCAAATCTTACGATTTTCTGGCCCGTTTGTCCACTCCGGCACTCCCGCACATATATTAAGAGAAATAAAAACATTATAAATTTTACTTAATTAGCTTTCCAACTTCTTTTAAATTGCTCTTTAATGATTCTACAGCTTTAAACAAAATTTCTTCTGCTTTAATTTGCCCCCAAGACTCAATAAAAAAAACAATTTCTTTTCCTGGAAGTATCTTAATGCACTCTTTTCCCTCTTTCTTGCAGGCTTCAACACATGCCTCACACAAATCACATTTATACTTATCAATTAATTCTATTTTCCCCCCTTCTTTTTTCAAAATTTTTTGTGGGCAACTCTCTATACATTTTTCGCAACCATCACAATCTTTCTCAATTTTAAGTTCAGGAACATTTCTGTAATAAACTAATCCAGGGGAAAATTTTGTATGCTCTATTCCTTTTCCTAACCTTGCTGTGGCAACCAATTCAAGTTCTTGCCCTTCTTCTAATTTTACTATCGGCATCTCTCCATAAACAACCTCTGCACTTCCTTTCAAGTCCTTGCTATAAACTGTAACAGGACCTTTTGCCTTTATGCTTAACTGAACAGAACATTTGCTGCATCCCTTTCCTTTACAAGAACATTTTTCCCTCAAAACAAGGTTTTTTTCTGTCTTCAAAGGTATTAATCCCAATCTCAATGCCAAAACTTCATCATACAAAACAGAATCGTTTTTAAAAAATTCAACCTCATCAATAGCCAATATCGGAATTTCTAAAACAGACCTTCTTATAGCATTTGCTAAACTTTCATCAATTTCCTCTGCAAAAACTAATTTTTCATCGCTTTTTTCTAAGATTTTCATTTTTATTTTTAGCAAATTTAGTTTTTAAACCCTTCTCCCCCTCTTCCCCCCTTTCTTTTTTGGGCCTCCTCTTGGAATTCTTGTAACATCAATTATGCTTATGATTTTAAGACCATTTTTTTGCAACGATTTAACTGCAGCATGGGCTCCAGGACCAGGTCCAGAAGATCCTGTTTTGGCCCTGATTCTAACATAAAGCTTTGTGATCCCATAATCCTTTGCTATTTCAGCAGCTCTTTTAGCAGCAAACATCGCCACAGTCGGATTTGCCTTTAATCTGTCATGTTTTGTAATCATGCCTCCAGAAATTCTTGCTATTGTTTTTCCAGACAAGTCTGTTATATGCACGATTGTATTATTAAATGATGTAAAAATATGAGCAATTCCTTCTCTATTTTCCATTTTTTATTTTTGTTTTTAAATTTACTTTAATTTTATCTTCTTCATCAACTTTTACTATATAGCTTGGAACATTAATAACCTCGTCATTTATTAAAACATGTTTATGGACTATTAATTGTCTTGCCTCTTTTGGAGTCTTAGCCAGTTTTTTCTCTGTTAAAATTGTCTGCAATCTTCTCTTTAGCCAATCTTCTTTATTGAGAGCAAGAACATCCGCAATCTTTTCAACTTTAAATCCCATTTTTCTAAGTTTTTCTAATAATTTTTCTTGTTCTTCTAAAGTTGCGGTAATCAATTTTTTTGCCCTGTTCCTTATTCTATCTATGGCAGATTCAGCTTTCCATACTTCTCTCTTATTTTTTAAACCATACTTCTCTACTAACTTGTTCTCTTCTTCTATCCTGACTTTATCATAAAGTTTTCTTGGCTTATTGTATTTTTTCTTTTTTCTTATCCAGCTCATTTTCTTCCTTTTTTGCCCTTGCCAACAACACCTACAGCTTTATTTTTTCTAAAATGCGATTTTGTTCTTTGCCCTCTTACAGGCTGCCCCAAGATATGCCTTATTCCTTTATAACTTTTAATTTTTTTCAGCCTTTTTATATCAAATTCTTTAGTTAATTCTAAATCAGTTCCAATCAAGTGCATATTTTTTCCAGTTTCAAAATCTTTTCTCCTATTCAAAAGAAATTCTGGCAATTTTGGATTTTTAATAAATTCTGAAATTTTATCAATCTCTTCTTTAGTTAATTCAGAAATCTTCTTTTTTTTATCTATTTTAAGAACATTACAAACTGCATTAGAAAAACTCCAAGAAACGCCTTTTATTTTTCTCAAGCCCGCATAAACTCTCATATTCCCAGGTATATCTGTTGCTAGAATCCTAATTAGGTTTTCTTCTCCTTTTCCAATTTTCTCTTTCATTGCCATCTTATTTTGCAAACAAATTATGTCTTTTGATTTCAGTTACTTCCTCAAATATTCTTTTTTCTATCGCCTTCCGAGGGTCTGGCAAACTTGGGATTCTTTTTTTAATATCCTCAAAACTGACAAATTTTTTTTCCTCGCGCGCCTCTAAAATTTCTTTTGTATGTTTTTTTCCAAATCCTGGCAAGAGTTCAAGTTGATGTATCCTTGTATTTATTGCTTCTGCTTTGTTGAAAAATTCAACAAAATCTTTTTCTCTCTCTTTCACTTGCTCTTTGATAAAATCCTGAAGTTGTATTTTCGCACTCTCTGTTAGTTTTTCTCTTGGAAGCCTTCCTCTAATGTAATATATCTTATCTCTCTTTCCTTTTCCAATATAAACTTTTTCCTTTGGTTGCAAAGAAACGCCATGTCTCGGAACCAATTCTAAAAGCACAAAATTTCTGACCCCTATAGCTTGCGCTATAGGAATCATTCGTCCCTCCAACGGATAACCATTTGGTAGGTAATCTAAAACAATTGCATATTCTTCTTTTTCCATTTTTCTTATCTATATTTTTTAACAACATCGAGCAATTTATTAATTTCATTTTCATTTAAACTGACATCAACAAATATTTTGTTTATATCTTCTGCATCTTCTGGTAAAATATCTATTATTTTCACTATCTCCTTATCTTTCATCTTTATCAAACCCAAATTTTCTAATTCTTTTCTTAGCTCTTTTGCCTTTTTTAAGTCCAATTTCACAAATTTATTTAAAAATGCCTTAATATCTTTATTTTCTGTGTCCAGAGTTTCAACTATTTCTTTTGTTTCTGGCAAGCTTAAAGGCACGCTATTTTTAATGGCCATTTTTATTTCAGTTTTTTTAAATGTGCTGGGGAGATTATATAAGTTTTTTCTTTATTATAGTCTTTAATTTTGACTATATAAGC
>CAYTYH010000027.1:0-5822 GCA_964441965.1 Candidatus Woesearchaeota archaeon
CCTTACTTTCCTCTACCTTCTCTTTCTCTTCTTTACTTTTCTCTTCTGCCATTTTCAAACAAATTTTTTATCAATATTTTCTTTAATTTTATTAAAATTTTCAGCTATAGGCTTTTTCATATGTTTTCCTTCAATCCTGCTTTTGTCAGGAAACATTTCTTCTTTATATTTAATTTTAACTCCTGCATCAACAACTCCTTTTAAAAAACTGTATATTCTTGATTTTGCAATGCTTCTGTATAATCCGATATCAAATATTGCTTCTTCCCCATTTCTATCCATGATTTTTTTCCCTAATAAATAACCTGTGAGATAACTTGCAGGAATTGATTTTAGACTTCCTTCGCAATTTTTTGGCCAACCATATTTTAATAATTCTTTAGATGTAACTCCAATTACTACATAATCTCTTGCTTCTTTGCTTTTAACATATTGCCCAATAATTTGCTTGTTTGTTTTTCTAAAAACAATTCTTGGCTTTCCTGATTTTAGCATTTTTAATCTTGCGTTATAATCAGTTTTTCCTTCTTTTCTTCTTTTTTTCATTCTAAATTCATAACCTCCTGTTTCAAATGGTTTAAGCTTCTAAATTTTCTTGCCCTTATTTTTTTCCTTAAATCATAATAAACTTCTGTTGTTATTCTTCCTTTGTTTTTCAAGTTTTTAATATACCCTCTTAATTTTCTTGTTATTTTAACATAATCATCATGTTTTATTGTTTTTTTTCTGCTTCCTTCTCTTTTCCTTGCTTTTCTTTTTTTCCCTCTCTTTTTCCCTTTCTTTTCTTTTATTTTAATTAGTCCTCTTTTCTTCAAATCTAAAATATCCTGTCTTGTAATCGCTTCTTTAATTTCTTCTACAGAAATTAATTTTACTCTATCTGCTCCAACTCCTAAAACCCTTGCTATAAGTTTCTTTTTATTTCTGAGATTCATTTTAATATTTTTCCTCCGATTTCATTTATTTTTTTGATTATTTCTTCCCTTTTTTTCTTTCCAAATCTCCCTAATTTTACCAGCTGTCCTGAATTTATTTTTTTTACATCCCTCAAACTTCTAATTATCAATATCTCTTCTTTTTTTGCTTTTTTATAACCTATTTTTACTTTCTTTGGTTTTCCTCTTATTTCTTTTCTTATTTTATTATGTATGCCTCTCGCTTTTCTCCATTTCCTTTTTTTCTTTCTTCCCAATCTTTTATAATGTTTTGTGTCTGTTCGCAAAAATTTCATTTTCTTTTTCCTTTACATTTTTTTACTATGTATATTCCATCTTGGAAAATTCTTCTATCTCTATTTCTAATGCGTGTTGCCTGTTCTATATTTGCAGCAGTTTGCCCAGCTTTTTCTTTATCTGAACTTTCAACATATATTGTGTCATTATCTATTTTAACATTAACGCCAGGCAAAATTGTAGCTTTTCTTTCTTTAACTTCCCCCAAAAAGTTTTTTATTATTAATTTCTCATTTTCAACAGAAACATTTATCGGAAAGTGGACAGAGCAAATTTTCAATTCATAAACATATTTTTCCATCAAACCATCTATTAAACTTCTTATAATAGCAGCAGTTGTTTTAATTAATTTTTTTTCTTTTTTTGTTGCCTTTTCACATTTTATAATTACCTTATTTTCTTCTATTTTTACAGGATACTCTAATTTTTTTTCAATCTCCTCTTCATTTTTTTTGAGTTTTATTCTTTCTCCCTCTAACTGAACAGCGATTCCTTCTGGAATTTCTATTATTTCTTCTATATCTTTTCTTTTAAGTGCCATTTTAATAGAAATATGCGATTAAACTTCCTCCTAAATTTTTTTCAGGAACTTCTTTATGTGTTATCAGTCCCTTACTTGTCGATACTACGATAATTCCAAAATCTCGCGCCGGAAGATATCTTCTAAGGTATTTTTCCACTTCATCTACTTTGACATAAAAGCGAGGTTTTATAGCATTGCAATCATTTAAATTTCCAATTTTCACTTTCAGCTTTCTTCCTTCCTTATCAACAAAAATCTCTTTAATATACCCGTATTTTTTTGCTATTTCTAAAACTTTTATTAATAATTTAGAATATCGAGAGATTTCTAACTCTTCTTTTCCTGCTTTCTTTGCATTTTTTATCATATTTAATCCATCTGCAACAACATCCTGCGACATTTTTCCTCCTATGAATATTTTTTAAATCCTATTTCTTCAGCAATTTCTCTAAAGCAATGCCTGCACAAATTTAAACCATAACTTGATATATGGGCTCCAAATCTTCCACATCTCTCGCACTTCTTGCTAGCAATTCCGAATTTTCTTTCTTTTGGCTTGTTATGTTTTAAAAATTTAGCTAATTTTGCTGGTTTGTTTCTAAGTTGTTTTAAAATTTTTCTCCAATCGCTTGCAGTCATTTTAAACCACCTCAACATTAAATTTATCTTGTAGGAATTTAATTATTTCTTCTTTACTTATGTGTTGTTTTTTCGGCAATTTTCCTGCCTTTATTTTTTTTCTTACTATTCTTTTCCCTTTTCGAGCAAAACTAACAGAAACATCAAGTCCAAGGATTCCGATATCTCTTTGATAATTAATGCCTGGAATCTCTATATACTCCTTTATTCCAAATGAAAAAGTGTTTTCTGAGATTTGTTTTGTTTTAATTTTATTATCTATTGCTGCTAACAATCTTTTTAAAAGCTCCTCTGCTTTTTTTCCTCTCAATGTTACTAAACAACCAACTTCTAATCCTGGCCGAACTTCCAGAGAAGGTATTCTTTTTTTAGTTGCCCTCTTTGCCGGTTTTTCCCCACTTAACCTCTCTAATAATTTGAAACCTCTCTCTAAATCTTCTCCTTTTCCTCCGATACTTAAAACAACTTTCTCAATCATAACCTCTCTCATCTTGTTCTCTTTCTTCATTTTATGACCATAAGGTTTTCTTTTTTTGAATTTATTTTTTTGTCTTCTACTTTCACTTCAACTACCCTATCTATTTTCTCTACTATTCCAACCTCTCCTATATGCTTTCCTGAAACAAAAAGCACTTTACATTTTTCTTTGAATGGCAAAACCCCTATTATTCTCTTTTCTTTTAAATTAACAACAACAGAATCTCCTACTTTTATTTTTTCATTAGATAAGTAATTTTTTCCATCACTAAGATTTATTTGAACTCTTCCTTTTTTAATCAATTTTTTACCAATTACTTTAACGACTTTTTCATTAGCTTCTTCTTCTTTAATTTCACTTAAACCAAATTTTTTACCTTTAAATACTACTCTTAAATTTTTCTCTCCTAATTTTAAAACATCAAATAGGGTTAGAGCATATTTTTCTTCCTTCACTACCTTTCCATTAACCTTTATTTTTCCAAGATTTAATAATTTTTTAACTTCTTTTCTTGTTCTTGCAACCTTTAGCATATCTCTTAATATAATTAAAAGAGGCACAGAATTCTTAAGGTTATTTAAAGGCCTAACTACATATTTTGTTCCTTTTCTTGGAACTGCCCATGTTTTTGGTATCTTATTTCTTTTTAGATGCATTTTCTTCCTCCTTCTTAATTTTTCTCTCTAAAGCCTTTATTCTCTCTTTATCCTCTAAATTTAATTCTAAAATTTGCAAATTGCTGGGATGAAAATAAACATTAATTTTTGTCCCATCTTTCTTTTGTCTTTGAATTCCTTCTATTGTTACTCTTAATTTTTTAAGATCAACACTGCCGACTTTTCCTTCCTTCCCTTTAAATTTTCCAACCATTATTTTAACTTTATCTCCTTTTCTAACTGGAAAGCTTCTCCTTTTGTATTTTTTTCTCAACTCCTTACTTAGATTGGCAGAAAGAAGTTTATGCCTTAAATGAAGTGGAGCATTTGCTAAATATTTTCTTTGTTTTCTTGTCTGTTTACTTGATTTCCATTGAGTTGAAAATTTTTTTTTCATTTTAAACTATTATTTGAGCTATTCTGGCAACCTCTTTCCATCTCTCTTGAACTTCTCTCGCTATCACTCCTTTTATTTGAGTCCCTTTAGGATTGCCTTTCTCGTCTTTTAATAATACAACTGCATTATCTGTAAACGCTATTCTTTCTCCAGTCAATCTTCTATATGGTTTTTTTACTCTGACTACAACAGCATCAAAGACCTGTCCTTTCATATCAGGTTTCCCCTCTCTGACTGATACTTTAACCTTGTCAGCTATTTTTGCTGAAACCTGTCTCCCTTTCCTTGATTTTCCTCCTTTAACTGAAACAATTCTTCCGACTCTTCCTCCAGAGTTATCTGTTATTATAACCTTGCTTCCAATATTTAAAGCGCGAGTAGCTTTTGCTGAAATAGCTTTCATTTTTCTTTTAGTTTTTTTAAATATACAGTATGTATCATTTTACTTAATGGTCTGCATTCTCCAACCAAAACATAATCTCCAACATTAACCTCCTTCTCCTTACATTCAGGCAATCTTGCATGTATCCTTGTTTTCTTTTTTAGGTATCTTTCATATTTTCTGATATAGACAATTCTCTCAAATTCTATCACTATTCTTTTGTGGAATTTTCTTATGACATATCCTTTGAAAGTTCTTCCTCTTACTTTTAAATTCCCATGTTCTGGACAGGTCTTATCAGCACAGCTATTCTTAGTTACTTCTAACTTTTTCTCCTTTTCTTTTCCCATTTTAAACTTCCAAATTTATTCACTTATTTGCTCTTCCTTAAAACCAAGCTTGACTAAGATTTGCTTTATTTTTTTTCTGTGATCTCCCTGCAATTCTATTTTTCCATCTTTAATTGTTCCGCCGCACGCTAATTCGTTTTTTAGTTTCTTTGCAATTTCTTTTATATTTACTCCCTTGTCCAATCCGCTCACAACAGTTGTAAGTTTATTAAATTTTCTTTTTTCTGTTGTTATTGTAATTCTCTGTTCTTCTTTGGCAATCTCTTCGCAAATACAGGCTTGTTTTGGAAGTCCGCACTTAGGACATATATTCATTTTGTTTTTTTAAGCATTAATAATCTAGCAATTGCCTTTTTAATTTCTTTTGTTTTTATTTTTGTATCTTTCCCAGCTTTATTTTTGACTAGCTCTATTTTTAGTTCTTTTAATTTCTCTTTTCTTTCTTTCTCATTCATTTCCTTTATTTCTTTTATTTTTAATATTGCCATTTTATTTTGCTTCTTTTTTTCTTTTTTCCTTACTTTCCTCTTTCTCTTCTCCTTCTATTTTCTCTAAATTTTCCTTTAATTTTTGGATTGTTTTTTCATCAATTTTAATTTGATCATGAATTTCTACATCTGGTGGAAGGATAGCCACCTTTATTCCAATTGTTCCTGAAACTGTATTAGCTTTTGCCTCTGCTCTATTAACAATTTTTGCAGTTTCCCCTGTTTTTTTTAAATAACCATAAGCAAATCTCCAGCTTCTCGCTCTCTCACTTGGAAGTTTTCCAGACAATCTTATTTCAACTCCTAATGCACCTGCTTTAACTATTCTCTCTAACATTCTATAAGCTATAACTTTAAATCTTAAACTCCCAAATCTTTCTAAAGCTAAAGCAATCTCATCTGCTACATATTGTGCATCAAACTCAGGTTTTGTTATTTCTTGCATTTCTATTATTGGATTTTCAAGATGAAATTTTTTCTTTAAAGTTTCTGTTAGCTCGTTTATTCTCTCACCTTTCCTTCCAATTACGTATCCTGGTTTATTAGTAAAAATTATTATTTTTTCTCCTATAGGAGTATATTCCATTTTTATGCTTGTAATTTTACCTTTTCCTAACTCTTTTTTTATAAATTCCTTTACACCATATTCATCTTTTTTTAGTTGAACAAATTTTTTC
>CAYTYH010000028.1:0-5789 GCA_964441965.1 Candidatus Woesearchaeota archaeon
TTCCAAATCCAGATTATGTTTTAAATGATTTTGCTGGTTGTGTTGCTGCTGGAACATCATTAAGTAATGACTTAATTTATTTAGGATTTTTGAGTGATTGTGGTGTTGCT
Source organism: Candidatus Woesearchaeota archaeon (assembly GCA_964441965.1). Lineage (GTDB taxonomy): Archaea > Nanobdellota > Nanobdellia > Pacearchaeales > GW2011-AR1 > CAYTYH01. The sequence goes on from CAYTYH010000028.1 coordinate 111, forward strand.
ATTTTTAATGAAAATGGAAATTTGAGATTTAGAACAGAAAATCAGGGGCCAGATAAACACGATAAATATATATGGCAGGATAAAAGATTAGAAAGATTAAATTGGAGGAATCCAGAAGCAAGAAGAATTGTTAGAAGAGATTATAGAAATAATCCCTCAGAAAAACACTCCTTTGGTGTTTTGACTGGTGAAGAAAAAGCTATGTGCTATGTCAGAACTGCAACTCAAGAAATAAAACCAAATGAACACTTAATTCTCTATACTGATGGATTAGAGCCAATTATATTCTCTGGAGAGTTTGCAGATAAATTAAGAAAAAGAGATTGGAAAGGATTAGAAAGGTTATGCAAAAAGAAGGTTAGAACAGAGGGCACCTTAGTTTATTATTCAGAACCATTGAAAAATAATATATCTTTCAGAACCATTGAAAAATTATATGAATTTAAGTGCTTACAAGAGAGATTTAAGAATGGATCAAGTGGCAAGAGATAACCAGTGGAAAATTGGAGCAATGGCTAATTGCTTAATAAAAAGATTAAAGGAATGGTTTTTATAGCTGTTTAATTTCTTAATCTTATTTCTTATGTTATGGTTGAAAAAGATAAAGGCTGATAATTATCTAAAAGATTTTGTGGATTTTTATAAAGAGAAATATAACTTTGCGGTTTTTGAGAAATTAGTATCTCTGCTTTTTAAATAGCAGATTATAATTACCAATAATTCCTCACGTATCCGCCATAACCTCCCCAATAATTATAGCCGTAATTCCACCCATAACCCCTATACCCATAACTAAAAGAATAAGAAGGATAATAAACGCGACCTCTTCTTGCTCCATAAATTGCAAAAGCTGCTGATATTGCTTCAGATTCATACCTGTCATATCTTCTATCAACCTTTCTTCCGTAAGGAGAATAATAACTCCACTCTACATCATCATCTTCTTCATAACTAACACTATAGCTATGAGAAGGAGATAACCAATAATGTTTAAGTGTAAATCCCTGATTGTGGCCATGCAAATCTTCTTTATAATACCAAATGTCATAATTTGATGAATACTCTTTATAATCTTCATTCAAAGAAAATGCAGAAACAAGAGGCAGAGAAACAAATACTAAAAATGCTAGAAACATAAAACATATTTTTTTCATTTCCCTCATCATAAAAAATAAAAGAAAAACTTGTATATAAACTTTTCGGTAGTTACAATATTTTGAATCAATCACTCCACAATTATGGCATTAACAGGACAAGTTTCAGCAGCTTCTTTTGCACATTTTTCTTCTGTTTCTTGCGTCTTTAAAGTAGATTTTCCATCTTTCATCTCAAAAACACTTGGGCAAATCGCCTCACAACTACCGCAACCAATGCATTTTTCTTTATCTATTCTCACCTTCATAATCTTAATAAAAAAAGAATATTTTTAAATTTTTCTTTTAAAATAGAATATGCTTCCAATCTCCTTTTTCAAATCATTCTTTGAGTTGTCCATCAATGATTTTGAAAAAATCTTTTAATATACTATTCAGTTTTTTTGCTTTTTCTTTTGCTTCTAAAGTGTATAGCTTACTCTCTCTTTTTTTTAAATGAGTCTTTAGATGCGCGATTATTTTTTCTGTATTCCATCCAATTTGCGCCCTTTTCCACGTTTCTCTAATTATCCCTAACGGGCCCATCTTTTCTAGGGTATCAGCATCATGAACTATTTTTGCTTCTATTGTTTGTGCCGGAACTCTTCCATCATGCGCTTCAATACAATGTAATATTCTTTTTCTATCCCCTTTATCTATTCCGATACTTTTAAGAAATCTTATTACATTCTTTTTGTTCGCAAGAGTACCACCGGTTACAGTTTTTTCTAGATTAGTGTCATGTAACCAGGCTCCTGCTTCTACAATGAGAGGATCTGAGTTATAATTTTTTCCTAATTCTTTAGCTATTTTAACAATCCGAAATAAATGCCTATTTCCCTTTGATTTGCCATCAAATGCTAGCTTCCAATCTAACTCAATTGCGAATTTTTTTATTTTTTTCACCTGTTCTTTATTTATCATTTCCTTTATTCAATAATATGGTTTTAAAGTTTTTTAAATTTTTGAAATATGGCTAATATCATTCCAACATTTAAGTCTCCAATTCTGAAATTTTTCTTTCCAGTAAATAATATTAATACATCCCTCATCTTGCATAAATGTTATCATCCTACGAAGATTCAATTTTAAAAAATAAGATAAAATTATCCTATTAGTTACTCCATGAGCTGCTATTACAACTCTGCTTTTTTCATTAGGATTTTTTGTAAGGTTCTTAAGAAAAGAAATTAATCTTTTATAATGCTCTTTTTCTTTCTCGTTCCATTTTCTTTTTGGTTTTTTAATTGTTTCTGATTCAAATTCATCAAGAGAATTCTCTATCTTAATTTTAATTTTAGTTGCTCTAGAGATAAATTCTGCAGTTAGTTTTGCTCTTTTCAAATTGCTAGAATAAATTTCATTAATCTTCATATTTTTAATTCTTTTCGCAAGATATCTTGCTTGTCTTTCTCCTTTTTTTGTTAGGGAAGGGTCTTTTTCTGAATTATCTCTTTCTGCATGTCTAATAAATATTATTTCCATTTTAAAGATAAATATTAATTGCTATTTAAATACTCCCCATACAGCATCTTCAAACCACCCACACCCCCCAAAGATTTAACAACGCACTTTTTTTGCAAAGGTTTATATATTCTCTTTTTTTAAATTATTTATGATATGGTTATGGATTTTAGTTGCGATTTTGGCAATAATTATAATCTTTTTTATCAGTTATTATAACAGGTTTGTTATCTTAGGAAACAGAATTGATAACGCACTTTCACAAATTGATGTTCAGCTTAGAAAAAGAGCAGACCTTATCCCAAATTTAGTGAAAGTAGTAAAAGGTTATGTCAAACACGAAAAGGCTATGATTGAAAAAGTGACAAAAGCAAGAGAGTCTCTTTTAAAAGCAGGCAACATCACAGAAAGAGTAAAAGCAGGAAACAAATTGCAGGAAGCATTAAAAAGCATCTTTGCTCTTGCTGAAAATTATCCAAATCTAAAGGCAAACCAAAATTTTCTACAATTGCAGGAAGAACTCGCAGCTATCGAAGACAAAATTGCTTATTCTCGCCAGTTTTATAATGACTCAATAATGAGCTACAACAATTCAATAAAAACTTTTCCTGGAAATGTTTTTGCAAAAATATTCGGAAAAAAAGAAAAGCCATATCTAAAAATACCGCAAGAAACAAGAGCTGTTCCTCAAATTAATTTTTAATTTTCCAAAACTGATAGTTCAAAACCCTTAAAAACTCTTCCTTCTTTTTCTTTATATGAAAAAAAGAATAAGTTTTTATGAACAAATTTCTAAAAACAAAAGAAAGTCCCTAATTCTTATGGCATTAATATTCGCTATTTTTATCTTTTTAGCATATATAATCAGCTTAATATATCCACAACGAGCTTTCCTAATTTTAATCATAGGAATAATAATTTCAATTTCTTATATCCTTTTTTCTTATTATAATGCAGATAAGATAGCTTTAGCAAGTGTTAAAGCAAAACCAGCCTCCTATGAAGAGTATAGGCAATTTCACCATATTGTAGAAGGTTTATGTCTTGCTTCAGGAATGCCAAAACCTCGCCTTTATGTTATTCCTTCAAATCAAATTAATGCATTCGCAACTGGAAGAGATCCAAAACATTCTGTAATAGCTGTAACAGAAGGTGCTTTAAAAAAATTAAACAAACAAGAATTAGAAGGAGTGATTGGCCATGAACTAAGTCACATTGCTAATTATGATATAAGATTCATGACATTAGTAGCAGTTATGGTAGGAATGGTAGCAATTATTTCTGAAATTTTTTTAAGAAGTCTATGGTTTTCAGGAGGAGACAGAGAAAGAAAAGGAAACGTTTTGCTTTTTTTAATCGGTATAATTCTAGCTATCCTCGCCCCTCTTACAGTTCAATTGGTCTCTCTTGCGATATCAAGAAAAAGAGAGTTTGCAGCAGATGCCTCTGCTGTTAAATTTATACGCTCACCGACCGGCTTAATCAAAGCATTAAAGAAAATAAAAAATGAGACAGGAACTTTAAAAGTCCCAAAAGCTGTCGCTCCTTTGTTCATTTCAAACCCTCTTAAAAAAGTTTCAGGATTATTCCAGACACACCCTCCTTTAGATAAAAGGATAGAAATTTTAGAAAGAATGTAGACGAATTTTAGTATATATCTTATAAACGTAAATTATTTAAATACTTTTTTGGTTTAGATAACATGGTAGCAGACAGCTTGCTTAGTTTTGAGAACATGAATTCTTTGAATTTATTAGTCTATTTGCCTGTCTGCTTTACAGGAATTAAATTCATACCATATTCCTGCTAAGTTCATTTTAGAACTTAAGCAGGAAACAATTCTAAAATGAGGTTAAAAATTACTTCAACACCAATTCAATTATGTTCAAGGTGTCTTAATTATGAAATAAATAATTGGATAAATGAGAGGTGGAAAGAAATAAATGATAAAGCAAAAAAAGAGATAATCCAAGAACTAAAAGCAATAAAACTAAAGCCAGGGGAATGCATAGTTTGTAAAAACAACCTTGTTTCAAATGATACTCCTCTTAAAATTTTAAAAATTTTAGAAGATAACAAAATATCTCCAAAGATAAAAAAAGAATTTAAAAAATATTTTATTGCTTCTGAATAATATTTAAAATTCTGCAAGAGAAAGCTGTAAGAAAAAATTTTCAAATAATTTATAAATATTTTTTGTATTAAAGAGATATGAAAAATCAAAAACAAAAATCAAAGTGTTTGGTTTTATTATCCGGCGGTCTTGATTCCAGATTAGCTTGCAAAATAATGCAAGAGCAGCTTGGAAAGAAAAATGTAGAAGCAATTTTCTTTTTGTTGCCTTTTGCAACAGATTTTGCTTCAGATAAATTTAACATTCTTAAATTCTGTCAGAAGGAAGGGATAAAACTGCATATAATTGATGTTACAAAAGGCAAGCTCTTTAAAGAATATTTAGAAATAATAAAAAAACCAAGATTTAAGAGAGGCACTGCTTTAAATCCTTGTATTGATTGTCATTTATTTATGTTAAAAAAAGCTAAAGAAATAGCTGATAAAAAAGGAATTGAAATTATTGCAACCGGAGAGGTTTTGGGAGAGAGGCCCTTGAGTCAGAATAAAAAAAACCTGGGTTTGATTGATAGAGAAGCCGGTTTTGATGTTTTAAGACCCTTATCAGCAAAACTTCTGCCAAAAACAAGTTACGAAAAGAAAGGATTGATTAATAGAGAAAAGCTTCTTGATTTGCAGGGAAGGAAAAGGAAAAAACAGATTTTTCTTGCCAAAAAATACAAGATTGATTTCCCGAATCCTGCTGGCGGATGTTTATTATGCGAGAAAGAATATTGCAGAAAATTAAAACCTCTCTTGGAAAAAAAAGACATAAGTTTTAATGACATAAAACTTTTATCTTTAGGAAGGCATTTCTTTTCAAGTGAAATTATTTTAGGGAGAAATAAAGAAGAAAACCTTCTTCTCGAAAAAGAAAAAGGAATAAAAATAATCCCAAAACAACCAGGCCCAACAGCTTTAATTAGGGGGTATGAAAAAAAGAAAGAGATGATTGAAAAAGCCAAAAATT
>CAYTYH010000029.1:0-5751 GCA_964441965.1 Candidatus Woesearchaeota archaeon
TTCAATGCCAAACGAAATATTTATTAATCTTAAAAAATTAACCATACAAAAGAGGTTGAGAAGTTAAAATGAGAGTTGCTATTAATGGGTTTGGGAGGATTGGGAGGGCTGTTTTTAAAATTGCCCTTGAGAAAAATATAGATGTTGTTGCAATAAATGATTTGAGTGATGCAAATATTCTTGCTTATCTTTTAAAATATGATAGTGTTTATGGAAACTATAATAAAAAAATTTCTGTTAAAGAAAATAAACTTGTGGTAGGGAAGAAAGAGGTTAAGGTTTTTTCAGAACCAGAGCCTCAAAAACTGCCATGGAAAAAATTAAAGATAGATGTTGTTGTAGAGTCCACAGGCTTTTTTACAGATAGAAAAGGCAGTGAAAAACATTTAAAAGCAGGGGCAAAAAAAGTTATAATTACTGCTCCAGCCAAAAATCCTGATATTACAGTTGTTTTAGGAGTTAATGATGAAAAGCTGAAAAAAGAACATCGCATTATTTCTATGGCATCTTGCACTACTAATTGTCTTGCTCCTCTTGTAAAAATTCTTGACGAGAGTTTCGGAATAAGAAAAGGATTTATGAGTACTGTTCATGCTTATACTTCCACGCAAGCTTTATTAGATTCTCCTAACAAAAAATTAAGAAGAGGAAGAGCAGCTTCATTAAACATTGTTCCAAGCACTACAGGAGCAACAACAGCTACTTCAGAAACCTGGCCAAAAATAAAGGGCAAGGTTGGGGGCATGGCTTTTAGAGTTCCGGTGGCTTGCGGAAGTGTTGTTGATTTTGTGGCAGAATTAGATAGAAAAGTTACAAAAGAAGAGGTAAATAATCTTTTTAAAAAAGAGTCAAAAACAAGATTTAAAGGAATTCTGAGTTGTAGTGAGGAAGAATTGGTATCTTCTGATATTATAGGAAATCCTCATTCTTCAATTGTTGATTTAACTTCTACACAGGCAATTGATAATATGGTAAAGGTTTTATCTTGGTATGATAATGAGTATGGATATAGTTGTAGGGTGGTGGATTTAATTAAGAAATTAAGGAAATTTGTATAAAATGAAGACTCTTTCTGATTTTAGTCTTAAGGGCAAGAGAGTTTTATTGAGAAGCGATTTAAATTCAGAGGTAATTAATGGAAAGGTGATAGAATCTGACAGGATTATTGAGTCAGTGAGGACAATAAAAGAATTAAAGATGAGAAAAGCTAAGGTTGTTATTATGGCACACCAGGGAAAGCCAGGAAAAAAAGATTTTCTTTCTTTAAGGCAGCATGCGAGGCTTCTTAATAAATATACGAAGATTAAATTTGTTCCAGATGTTATTGGTGATAGGGCGAAAAAAGAAATTATAAGGCTGAAAGAAGGAGAGGCTCTTTTATTAGAAAATGTCAGGTTTGAAAAAGATGAGTTTAAGCCAGAAAAGAAAAAAAATAATAAGATAATTAAAAATTTAATGCCTTTTATTGATATTTATGTGAATGATGCGTTTTCAGTTTGTCACCGCAATCATGTATCAATGGTTTTGTTTCCGAAATATGTTGAGAGTTGCGCTGGAAGATTATTAGAAAAAGAGGTCAAAGCTTTAAAGAAAGTGAAAATTAAAAAATGCTTATTCATTCTTGGGGGCGCCAAACCAGAAGACAACATTAAACTTTTGAAAGGGCAGAGAGTTTTAGCTTGCGGTTTGTTTGGCCAGCTTTGCGTTATTTCAAAAGGAAAGGATTTGGGAGCACAAAATATTTATTTGAAAGATGAGTTGAAGCTTATTCCTAAATTAAAGAAGAAACTTAAAAATGTCTTAATGCCTGTTGATTTTGCTGTTAGGAAAAATGGCAGGAGAGTTGAATTAAGATTAGAGGAGTTTCCTTCAAAATACGAGATTTTTGATATAGGAAAAAAAACTCAGGAATTATATGTTAAAGAAATAATGAAAGCAAAAAGCATTTTTATGAAAGGGCCAGCAGGTTATTATTCAGATAAAAAATTTTCTGAGGGCACAAAAAAAATTCTTAGGGCAATCATCAAAAGCAGGGCTTTTTCTGTTTTAGGAGGAGGGCATCTTAATAATGCTCTTAAGGTTTTAAGGATAAATAAAAGAAGATTTGGTCATGTCAGTCTAGCTGGAGGAGCTTTAATATATTATATTGCTGGAGAAAAACTGCCAGGATTAACTGCACTGGAATCCTCCTAAAAATTTTTCAAGTTCTTTTTTTGGATTTTTTGATTTTACAATTGAAGATGAGATTGCAACTCCTTTTGCTCCTAATTGTATTGCCTTTACAACATCTTCTTTTGAATGGATTCCTGCTCCGACCAAAAAACCTTTTTTAAGTGTTTCAGCAAATTTCGAGATTAATTCTGGTTTTGCTTTCGATACAGAGATTTTTCCAGCAACAAGTTCTGGCGGCTCATATACAATAAAATCAGGATTAAGTTTCTCAATTTTTTTAGCTTCTTTCAAATTTTTTACAAAAACCAAAACTTTCAACTTTAATTTTTTACATCTTTTTATTGTTTTTTTTATAATATCAAAAGAAAGAGGGTGTTCTGAATGATTTAGAAAAGTTCCTTTTGCTCCGCTTTCCTTTATTGCTTCAGGCAAAACAAAACCTGTTGCTCTGCCACATTCTTGGAAATCTGCATGTTGGCAATAAACATCTAATTTTGTTTTTTTTGAAAGTTCTCGGATATCTGTGGCCTGCGCCCCTATTATTATTTTTTTACTTATCTTCTCTATTTCTTTTGCTATTTTAAGAACTTTTTTTCCTTGTTTATAAGTTTTAAAGTTAATTACAACTTTTATTTTTTTAGTTTTATTAGGTGTTTTTTTATTTCTTGCCATCTAAGATTTTCCCCAGATTATTTTTTTGAGTTTGTTTGTAAGTTGAAGAGGATTTGAGGATTGCCATACGTTTCTTCCTATTGCAAGACCGATGCATCCTGCCTTCATAATTTCTCTTACTTGTTTTAAAAGAAGAGTTTCTCTTTTTTTAATTCCGCCTGCTATTACAACTTTTGTTCTTCCTGCATTTTTAACTGCCCATTTAAGGTCTTTAAATTTTCCATTATACTTTATTTTAATAATGTCTGCCCCGATTTCTAATCCGACTCTTGCGCAATATGCCATTAATTTGCCAGAACTTTTATTTTTTACACTTTTTCCTCTTGGATATATCCAAGCTATTACAGGCAGGCCAATAGAGTGGGCTTCTCTTTGAATTTTTTCAAATTCTTGGAGCATGGTGCTTTCATGCAAACTTCCTAGATAAATAGTGTAGCCAACTGCACTTGCTCCTAATTTAACAGCTTCTTTTACTGTGCATAACTGACGGGAAATTGGTTCTCCTTTAAGAAGGTTGGTTTTCCCATTTAGTTTTAAAATTAAAGGAACTTTAATTTTTTCTTTGTATTTTTCTGCAATTCCTTTTTGGAGGATTACTGCGGTATATTTTCCCTTTTCACTTATCTCTAGGATATATTCTGGGTTAACATTCTTGTCATTGAAGTCTGTTGGGCCGTGCTCTAAACCTTGGTCATAAGCAAGGTATAAGGCCTTGCCTTTTTTAAGGATTTGCGATATTTTTAACCTCATTTTATTAATATAATGATTCTTTAATTAAAAATGTTTTGATTAGGAGTTTTTACATAACTTTATTAAACCAAAAAATCCTCTTTAAAACATGTTAGATAAATTAGGAGAAGCAATAAAGAAAGCTACTTCAAAAATAGCTTCAGCTATATTCGTTGATAAAAAACTGATTGATTCAGTTATAAAAGATTTGCAGAGGGCATTAATTGAAGCAGATGTGAATGTTTTTTTGGTTAAAGAGTTGAGTGATAAAATAAGGAAAAAAGCAATAGACGAGAAAATTAAAGGGGTAGAGAAAAAAGAGCAGATAATTAAGATTTTGCATGATGAATTGTTGGAAATGCTTGGGGGAGAGAAAGCAGAACTTAAACTAGAAAAGGGGAAGCACACAAAAATTATGTTTGTCGGTTTATATGGTTCAGGAAAAACAACAACTATCGCAAAATTAGCAAACTATTATTCAAAAAGAGGCTTTAAAACTTGCATGTTGGGATTAGATGTGCATAGAGCAGCTGCTTCTGAACAGCTTGAGCAACTTGCTAAAAAAAACAATTTAACTGCCTTTGTTAATAAAGAGGAGGGAAAGCCAGAAAAAATTTATCGCCAATTTAGCAAGGATTTAGAGGAATATGATTTAGTGTTAATTGATACAGCAGGGAGGCATTCTTTAGATAAAGAGCTGACTAAAGAAATAAAGAAATTAAAGGAGACGATAAAGCCAGACTATATTCTTTTGGTTATTGCAGCAGATATAGGGCAGGCAGCTAAAGATCAAGCAGAAAAATTTCAGAAAGCATTAGATATAAACGGAGTTATAATAACAAGAATGGATTCGACAGCAAAAGGAGGGGGGGCATTAACAGCATGTAATGAAACTAAAGCTAAAGTTTTCTTCATAACAACAGGAGAAAAAATCAATGATATAGAGCAATTTAATCCTTCTTCTTTTATCTCAAGAATTTTAGGGATGGGAGATTTGGAAAGTTTATTAGAAAGGATTAGGTCAGTTACGAGCGGGGAGGAAGAAAAGAAATTAGAAAAGAGAATAAAAGAGGGCAAGTTTACTATGGATGATTTTCTTGAGCAATTGGAAAGCATGGAGAAGGTCGGAACTTTTGATAAGATTCTTGAATTGATTCCTGGTTTGAGTTCATTTAAGACAAAGATGCCAGAAAATTTCCTCGGTGTTCAAGAAGAAAAAATGAAAAAGTGGAAGTATGCTATTCAAAGCATGACAAAAGAGGAAAGAGAAAATCCTGAGTTGTTAGAAAAGCAAACTTCTCGGATACAAAGGATAGCAAAAGGTTCTGGAACACATACTTCAGAAGTTCGCGCACTGCTGAAACAATATAAGATTTTAAAAGATTTTATAAAATCAGGCAAAGGTATGGATTTGTCAAAAGGTCTTGGGGGTTTTTCACAGAAACAACTGCAAAAATTAGCGAAAAAATTTGGCAAGAAAATCAGATTTTAGTTAAGAAGATGGTTCAGAAGATAATCCAACAAGGAGCAGAAGCTTTGCTTATTAAAGATGACAGCAAGATTATAAAAAGAAGGATTAAAAAAAGTTACAGATTGAAAGAGATAGATGAAAAGTTAAGAAGAAAAAGGACAAGGAGGGAAGCAAAAATTCTGGAAAAATTATACTGCAAAATAAATGTTCCAAAAGTTATTGATGTTGATGAGAATAAAAAAGAGATGGTTATAGAGTTTATAAAGGGAAAAAGATTGTCAGATTATTTAGATTCTCTTCCACTTAAAAAACAGCTTGACATATGCAAAAAGTTAGGAGAGATGATTGGGAAAATGCATGAAGAAGATATTATTCATGGGGATTTAACTACCTCGAATATGATTTTAAAAAACGAAGAGATTTATTTTATAGATTTTGGCTTATCTTTTCATAGTAAAAGAATAGAAGATAAAGCTGTAGATTTGCATTTATTAAGACAGGCTTTAGAAGCAAAACACTTTAAAAACTGGGAAAAACTTTTTAAAAAAATAATTGATAATTATAAAAGTAAAGAAAAGGAGAAAGTTTTAAAACAATTAAAAAAAGTTGAATCAAGAGGGAGATATAAATATAATGATGGAAGGAAAATTAAATGAAGTTGTAGAGAAATTTTTTGAAAAACTTCCGATAAAAAATCATTATTATTC
>CAYTYH010000030.1:0-5304 GCA_964441965.1 Candidatus Woesearchaeota archaeon
TAGCCGCGCTTGGAATAAGCTTCTCAAGCCAGATAGCAAGCCTCCTAATGAAGATGACGCTGGGCTTCGGCTAGCGCCCTCCCCCCAACAAACCCCATCTTCCATTTTTTATTGGGAAATTTTTTGTCGCTTCATCCAGTGGAGTGAAGCGGCAATCGTTGCTTAAATAGTCATGATGCATCACATTTACGGTGTTGAGTAATGAAGCGAGAAAGGGAAGCGTTCGCTGTCTTCCCAATAATCCTGTTGCTTCTCCTAGCACCGATCGGCGTCTACGCGAATCCAATTCCAACACCAACCATCATGATGACGGAGGAATACATCAACGCATTAATTTACCCGGTGGGAGGCGAGTACTGGGCATATGTCTACTGCCGATATCCCTTCAGGAATATAGGCTACTCGGAAGTCGCCATGAAGTTTCCGGTTCCGCCGGACTGCATGGACGTCTCGGTCTTCGTCGACAACGTTCCAGTCTACTGGAGCTGGAGCGGAGAGAAATACTCCACAGAAATCGGCGAAATGGAGATGATAACTTGGACCGTCAAGAACCCGCCTAAGGAATTCGAGGTGAAGGTTGTCTACCGCCACAGGCTGGTCGCCGCCGCAGGGGAACATGTCTTCCTATACGCTCTTGGAACGGGAAGATACGCCGAGTACTACTCGAAGGAGCTGACCGCGCATGTCAGGCTAGCAGTCGTAGGAGCGGCGGAGTCATACGTTGCTAGGCTTGGAGGCGAAACTATAGATTCTGGAATGGCAGTTGTGACGCCGCTGACATTAAGCTATGATCTTCAAAGCGGCATGTTCAGGCAGTTCGAGGAAGACTTCATATTCATATTCAACGCCTCCATCAGCCCCTCCAATCTGCAGTTCTCAACTGACAAGCCAGTCTACGCTGAAGGCGAGCCCGTCACGTTCTGGCTCTACAATGCAGGCGAAGAATCCGTCACGTTGCGTAACTCAGCTCCATGGATGATAGTCTCAGCAAAGCATGGAATGTCAATCGTCTACACGCCGGTGGCGCTTCAAGTTGTAAGGGAAGTCGCACCAGGAGAAACCGTTTCTTGGACTTGGAATCAAAAGAACAACGGCGGCGAGCAGGTTGAGCCAAGCCTATACGCAGTCATCCTTGAGGCTGGAGGTCAACATCTCATCGCGCCGTTCACGATCAGAAAGACAGTCGAGTTTCCGGGAAGGCTGAACGTGACGCTACGGCTTTACCCCGATAAGGCAACGGTCAGACTTGACGCGCTGCTCAAGGAGAAGCCGGAACAGGCTGAAGCACTCAGAAACATGACGGTCAGATCCGTCGTCCTCCCGAGAGGAGAGCGGCTAACCGGTGCATTCTACATCAACGGAACGGCTGATCCCGACAGGCTTGAGGAGATCCCGCTCCGCAGCCTCTCCCTCCACATCCGCTATGAGAGGCCGAGCGGCGAAGCAAACATCTCAGCCGTGTTCAAGCCGGGCGATAACATGCCTCTTGAAAACCTCAACGCCGCATTCTCAGCGGCGCCAGTAGAGAACTCCACATTCGTAGAGTTGAACGTGAACGGCACAGTCGCCTTCTCCAAGGAGCACCTGAATGAAGAGGCGGCGAACATGCTGGAAATGTATGTGGCGGCTCTCTCAACGCCGGCAGGCGTAGAAATGGCGAAGAAAAAGGTTGAGGAGTCGACGAATGGAAACATACAGATCGAAGCCTTATCACTAGGCTTCAGCAGGGAAACATGCATGCTGAATGTCTCCGCAACGCTCCTAGTGAATATGTCGGCTTTAGCCATGCTTCCATCGGCGATCCCCAGAGTTTCAGAAGTAGCCACGCCTCTCCAGCCTGACGCTATGAGGATTCCAACCGCAAACCTGACGGCGCTCGGATTAAACGCTGAATACAATGGAGACACAGGGGTCTTCAGTGGAGACTTACTGCTCGTAGTTGAGGGAAACGCATCCGCGATCGTCGAAGAAGCCGGCGAATCCTTGATCAACCAGTTTATCAGTGGATCATCAGTTGCATCCATACTTTCAGGATGGCTGAGAGACTTCAAAGTCGGCATTCATGGAAGATTAGACTTCACCCTGGAGATCCCCGCTAACAGGCTTCACGTTTCAGGAGTTTCCCTCCAGTACAGGGAAGCCCCGTCAGAGACGCCCGCCAGGATAATGGAGGCGATTTCAGAGATACCTGCACTTCCAAGAAACGTAGCCATAAATCTGGAGGCTGGAAGCACCGAGTATGAAGAAGTCACGTTGAAGCTGCCGTCAGGCGAGAGCATCGATAGAATACTCGTTTCCGGAAACACATCAGCGTTAAGCGACGTATTGTATATGGTAGGCGGAAACCCATGGAAGATAGCGGATTACGAGCTACACAGAGGAGAAGCAGTAATCGGCGGACATGAATACCAAATGTTGATAGCGACCAACTCGACGCTCAAAGACGTCAAAGTCGAGGCTGGAAAAATAACGATAAAAGTCGAGGGGCCATCGGGGCTTACCGGCGGATTGAACCTAATGGTGCCGAAGAGCATGCTCAGCAACGTGGATCCAGAGAGTATAGATGTGCTGGTTGATGGGGAGCCGGCGGGATGGGTGCTCACAGAGAAAAACGGCAACTACAGCATACTAGTAACATATCTGCAGCATGAAAACACGGTCGAGGTTGAATGGACATTGCCGAGCGCCTTTCCAACGACTACGGTGGCGTTAGCTGCAGGTGCGGCGGCAACCGCCATCGCTGCTGTCGTCATCATTGTCAAGAAACGCTCATAGAAGAGAAGCCAGCCTCACTCTTCCCCATTTTTTATCAGATTCTGTCCGAACAATTGTTTTGATTGATGATCTTCTTCTCTGCGTCTTTTTTATCCCAGTGCTGATTGAATGGCGGCTTAAAAGCCCTCAGCCTCTTTCATCTACGAGGTGAAACGTCGAGGTCGACAGCGATGCTTGAAGCGGACTCCATCCGGGAATCTCTCAATAAATGTCCTGAATGTGGAGGTGCTGATATCTTCTTCGATAGGGAGAATGGTGAGGTTGTCTGCAGGAGCTGTGGGCTTGTCATCGAAGAGAATGTGATGGATGAGGGGCCTGAATGGCGCTCATATACGCCTGAAGAGAAGACGGTTCGATCAAGGGTTGGAATGCCCTCTTCACTTACAGTTCACGATAAAGGTCTATCCACAAATATTGGTTCTAATGGAAGAGATGCGCATGGCCAGGAATTAACAATTGAAACAAAGATCCAATACTACAGGCTTAGGAAGCATCAAGTTAAATCACGCCTTCAGAACGCGATTGACAGAAACCTATCTCAGGCCATGAGCGACTTGGCCAGAATCTCGGAGAAGATCTCGGCGCCCTCATCCGTTAGGGAGCAGGCTGCAGCGATATACAGGAAGGCTCTTGAAAGGGGTCTCGTGAGGGGAAGATCTATCAGGAGCATGGTCGCTGCATGTCTCTACGCGGCTCTCCGCATCTCAACTCTTCCTAGAAGCCTCAGCGAGGTTTCCAGAGCCTGCCGCGTGAAAAAGAAGGTGTTGGCCAGATACTACAGATTAATCGTCAGGGAATTAGATATGAACATGCCTAGAGTGAATGCTTTAATATTCATCTCGAAAATAGCTGAGAAGGCTGATGTTTCGAACAGAACCGTTGAAGTCGCCGTCCAGATCATCCGTGAAGCCGACGAAAAACACATTTCATTCGGCAAGGATCCCCGCAGCCTGGCAGCGGCGGCTATCTACGCAGCGTCAAGAATGGTTGGGGAGAATGTGACGCAGAGCGAGCTTGCCTACGTAGCAAACACAACTGAAGTTACAATTAGAAACCGCTTCAAAGAGCTCTGTAGAGTCCTTGAACTTGAGATTCCACGTCGAAAAAGCAACTGATACATTTTTGTATTCTTTAAAAAGCCTTTTTGACTGCATCGAAGCGGCGGTTGCTTAAATATTCACGGTTCTCCTCATTTATGGTGTAGGCTGATGAAACGTTCTCGGAGGCGGAGCAGGGGAGTTGCGCCGTTAATTATAGGGATAGCCGCCATAATATTTGGGGCGCTTGCGCTCCTCATATCCGGCTTCGCCCCGGAAATAGCTAAATATCTGCTTGGCGCGTTCGGCGGCGAGCAGGGAGTCTACTTCTTCCTGATAGAGATTCCCACGGCGGACGTTAACAATCCTGAAACCATGACCGCACCGATAACGAACGTGTTTGATCTGCTGAGGAACGTCGCGCTTGTCTTCTTCACCGTCGCGCTGGTGATAGCCGGCCTGTACTATGCGCTTGAAAGCTTCAGGCTTGTAAGCGAGGGGACGGCTGCAAGCATAGTGACTGGAAGCGTCTTCACCGCATTGATGATATACCTGTTTCTGCCACTATACAATGTTGTGGCGGCCCTCTTCAACACGCTTACAAGTCCAGATCAAGGACTCATTCTTTCAGCTGGAATGATACAGCACCTCATAGAGTGGGCTATACGCGCTCCAGGCGGGGACCTCGCCAACCAGACCGTAGCGTTCTTCATATCCGTCTTCTTCCTCGTCATGGTCACGGTCACGCTTATCTCAATCGGCATTCTCGGCGTACTTAGAATCTTCTTTATAGGCGCAGTAGTCGCCATGATGCCCATCGTCCTAGTCTTAAGGCTTATCCCGCCCACGAGGAGAATCGCCGAGTCATTCATAGACATGCTGATAGGACTGATACTCTCAAGCCTGGTAGCCGCAATATTCCTCAGATTCGGCTATGAAGTGATAAGTGCAGGCAGCTTCACAGGGCTCGCCGGAACAATAGTTGCATGGGGAACCCTCATAGCAGCCGCCATGATGCCGACTGTGCTGGCGCCTAGGCTTGGAAGCCTATTCATGACGACAGCGGGTATGGTAACCGCATCCGTCTCATCAGCAACCATAGGAACGGTCGGCGTGCTGTCCGGCGTGGCAGTCGGAGCCGTGAGGGGTGCTCAGGCTGCAGGTCAAGCGGCGGCTGCCGGTGCACTTACAAAGCCGGGAGAGCGTACAGCGATGATCGCGACCAGCATGTTCCGCACTGCAGCGCCATTCGCGGCGGGTGCACTGACCGGAAGATTCGCAGGAGCCATCCCAACGATAGGGGGAATTCCATCATTAGGCGGCGTCTCAGCGGCGGCGTCAGAGAGCAGACGGCGACTCGCCACCCATCTAGACGGCTTCCTGAAGGAGAGGGCTGGAACCGCGACAGAGGCGCTTATGTCGGCTCTTCCATTCGTGAAGGCTTCTCCTCTGGCCTCTGAAGCGGACGGTTTGGCATGGCAGAGGAAGATAG
>CAYTYH010000031.1:0-5214 GCA_964441965.1 Candidatus Woesearchaeota archaeon
ATCTTAATAGCTTGAATAGATAAGAAAAACTCTCTTTGTTTTTTAGAGTTCTATAATAGAGTATGAAGAGGCCAAAAAGAGTTAATATTAATAAAAAGGCAAGGAAGATTTTTGTAAAAAAAGGGACACCAGGGATGGCGGTTAAAAGAGCCAAACCAGCTATTCCAAAAATGATGCTTCCTGTTAATTCTACAAATTTGTCAAGGATTATTGTTGTGGCGCCAGTTTTTAAATTTACATTGCACTCTTTTTTTAACATATAAGCTCGCAATGGTTCTCCACCTAATCTGACTGATGGTGTCACATAACTCACAGCAAAACCTGCGATTGTTTGTTTGAATAGAGTAAGAAAAGGAATTTCTTTTTTATAGGCCTTTAATATTACTCTCCATCTTAAAGTAATGGGGAAAAGAGTGACAGTTGTGAAAAATAAGTAAGCTAAAAAATATTTGAAGTTCATATTTTTTAGAATAAGGTTTATTGATTCTGGGCCTGTCTTCCATAAAAAAATGCTGAATATGGCCAAACCTATTGTTAGAGAGATTATTAGATTAACTCTTTTTTTAGCCATGGTTTTTAAAGAAAACGAGAGCTTTTAATCTTTTCTTTTATGTGAAAGTTTCGGTTTTATTTTCATTAACTAGGATTGTTGTTTCTGCTTGAGAAACTTTTTTTCTGCTTTTTTCTACGAGTTGGGAATATTGGCTTATTATTCCTGCCTGTTCTAATAATTTTAGAGCTATTTTTGGGTGAGGAAATTCTTTTACAAGCCATCTTTCACAGAAAGGAAGGGTCTTATAATTCTCTTCTATAAATGCAAGCAGTTTTCTTGCTAGAGGGTTTCTAATTGGTTTTAAATTTTCTAGCCTGTATATAGTAGAAGGTTTGCTATCATAAACTATGCCATATCCTGTAGTTGCAAAAGGTTCTACAGCATAAAATCCAGGAGAGAGTTTTGTATGGTTGTTATTATTTGTATTTGGTATAGTTATTCCAGCATGCACCTTATATCTGCCTAGCTGATGGCCGCATAAATTTCTTATTGGGGAGAATTTGAAAGATGTGATCTTATTTTGAATTTCTTCTCCTATTCTCCACAATTCAATACCAGGTTTTATTATTTTTAATGCAGAATTTAGTGCTGATTCTGCAGCTTCTATTAATTCTTTATTTTCTTTGTCATCTTCTAAATCTAGAGAAAAGGCAGTGTCTATTATGTAACCTTGAAGATGAACTCCAAAATCTACTTTTAGCAAGCCAGATGCAAGAGTTTCGTCCTCTTCTGAGGGGGTGTAGTGAGCAGCTATATCATTAATGCTTAAATTGCAAGGAAAAGCTGGTTTTCCTCCTAATTCTAAAATTTTTGACTCGATTTTTTCTGCAATTTCAATTAAAGGAATGCCTGAATCTATTATTGACTTTGCATATTTTATTACTTTTTTTGCTATCTCCCCTGCTTTTTTATAAATCAAAATTTCCTCTTGATTCATAATTTTTTAAGATTTGTGTTATTTAAATAGGTTTGCAAAAAAGAATTATTTGGTAGGGGTTTTTATTCTCCTTTCTTTCGGCAAGTAGTTCCTTATTCTGTTGTTTATGATTTTTGACATTCCTAAAATATCTTCGTTGTGTTTGAGAATGTAATAGGATTTTTCTTTTGCTATTTTTAATTGCTCTTTTGTTGCTTCTACGTCTTTTCCTTCAAAATATTGTTTTGTTTGGGTTTTATTAAGATTAATTATTTTATTTTTTATTTTGTTTTTTAAAAGATGTAAAGAGTCAAGATTTAATCGCAGTTGATCGTTATCAAATTTTGCAAAATACAGACCAAGAGTTTCAATATAGACATTTCTTCTTAATTTGGTTATTTCTTCTTTAGAAAGATGTCCAGAAAATATGCGGATTTTTTCTTTGCCTGATTTTATTAGGAGATAAGGGAGCTTTTCAATTCCATAATCTTTCAATTTTTCAATTATTTTTGATTTGTTTATAAACTCAATTTTTTTCATTTTTCAATTTTGCTATAAAAAATCCTTCAGTATTGTTATCTTGGGGATAGATTCTTACGCATTTATTTACTTCTTTGTTGAATTTTTTCCCCTCCCATTCCCCAATCCCCTTTCTTGTTTTTAGGGGCAAATCAATTTTTTCTAATTTTAAAGACGGAACTTTTTCTAAGGCAAAGGAAATCACTTCTTCATTTTCTTCTGGGGCATGAGTGCAGGTTGAGTATATAAGGGTTCCTTCTTTTTTTAGCAGAGGGATTGCATTCAACAAAAGTTTTTTTTGCAAAGAAGACAGTTTTCTTATCATGTGAATATTCCACATTGTAAATGCTTTTACGCTACTTCTCAAAGTTCCTTCTCCAGAGCATGGAACATCTAACAAAATTTTGTCAAATTTAAAATTCAATTTTTTAAGTTTATTGCATAATTTGATTCCGTCCATTCTTGTTATTATTGTATTAGTAATGCTTAATTTTCCAAGATTTGCTATTAATATCTTTATTCTATCAAGAGTTTTGTCATTTGCAATTATTGTGCCGGAATTTTTCATTTTTGCAGCTATATAAGAAGTTTTGCTTCCTGGAGCAGCACACAAATCCAATATAAGCTCGTTTTCTTTGGGATTTAAAGCAAGAACCGCAAGCATACTACTTATTTCTTGAATATAATAATAACCTAAAAGATGCTCTTCTGCTTTTCCCAACTCTCCTGGCATCAATTCATTTTCAACAACCATTATTTCTTCATGTTCAGAGAAAGGTGTTTTTATTTTCCAACCTTTTTTTTCTAATCTTTTTTTTAAAACTGAAGGAGAAATTTTGATTGTATTGGCTCTTATTGAATTGCTGGGAGGGGTGTGGATTATTTCCATAAATTTTTTGAAATCTTTTTCATCTCCCAATAGCTTTTTTATTCTTTCTATAAATAAGGGTTTTGGTTCTATCATTATTTTAAAAACAAGGCAGTGTTTATAAATTCTTTTTAAATTCCTAAGAACTGGCTTAATTTTGGTTTTTCATATTGGACATCATATTCAGGAGCAGGATGACTTGCCATTCCATGAGCTTTTTTATAAACATCAAAGACTTTAAAGCAAGCTTCTTTTGCTTCTAATTCAGTTAAGTCCCTAACTAGTTTTTCAATATAATTGTCTGGCCTTATTTCCTTTGGCTTTTCTTTTTTCTCCTCTTTTTTCTTTCCAACTCCAAATAAAGCAGTAAAAGGATTTACATCTTCTTTTTCTTCTTCTTTTCTTTCTTCCTCTTCTTTTAGAAAATAATTTATGTCCTCTTCCAATTGTTTTAAAGATTCTTCTGTTGTTCCTTCAACTAATTTTAAACCATCTTTTAAATCTGATTCATCTAATTTTTCTTTCAACATTTCTAATTCATCTTCATTTAAAGCATATCCCCTAAATGTTACTTCTGCCCTCCCTCCAAAGACATAATGTTGTCCTGCTTTTTGCGGTATGCCTCTAAAATAAAAATCTACGAGAATGCAAGAGTAATATTTTCTTTTGAGCTTTATTTTTTTAAAGGATTCTGGGAGTTTTTTGCTGATTATAGCATCTTCAAAATCAAAAGAACTTTTTTTAAGCAGAGTAAGTTCCAATCTTATTGTATTAAAGGCAGTTACAATGTCTGGAGAGGTTCCTGGTTCTTTTTGCTCTAATCTTAGTGCTGCTGATAAATATGGTTTTGCCCATCTGGTGTAAAGTTTAAGGGCATTTACTTGGCTTTTTAAATAGGTTTTTTCTATCTCATATCTTTTAATCAATTCCTTTTCACTTAATTCTTTCCATTTAAAGAATTCTGCCAGCCTCGGTTTTAAAATTCTTTTCACCCTGTCATTTAGGTCCATTTTATCTACATCTTCTACTGATTTTGCCATCATGAATGCGTCTCTTATTGTAACAAAATTTAGGTCTTGGGCTAACATATTTATGCTCCCTCTTCCTCTTTTGACATCAACATTGTCCATCCATATCTGTTTTAAAGCAAGCAAACCAGCTTCTGCCTCTTCTTTATTTTTTGACCTTGCAGCTTTATAATGGTTTAATCTTATCTCAAATTCTTTTAGGTCATAAATAATATTAACAATGCTTTTTATCACTGTGTTTATGTTTCCTAAAATTTTCATTGCTTCTTCTTGCATTCTTGTTGCTTTTCCCATTAATTCTGAGAAATGGCCTGAACCTGGAGAAGAAACAAAATTATCAACTAGCTTTTCTACACCTTTTCCTAAAAAGTCAAGAATCCAGAAATAAATAGGTTCTAATGTTTCCATAGCAGAATCATAGACAATTTTATGTTCTTCAGCTGCTTTTGCATTAGCCTTACTTACTGCCTTCCAAAAATCTTCTTTTACTAATTTTTTAAACTCTTTTAATTCTCTTGAAGTTTTATAGTCTAGGTATCTATCTGGATTTATGGCTGCTATTATTTTTGAGACATCATCAATTGTTGCCATTATGACCTCCTTTGTTATTCTTATAATAATTTAGTTATGCTTTTAAATATAACGCTAAATTTAAATATGAGTGTTTTTTAATTTAGATATGGTTTGGCCATTTAGAAAAAAGAAAATTCTTGATTTAACATCAAGCAATAACAAGATTCCAGAATCAGTGAGAAAGAGGTTAGAGTTAGAGTATAAAGATTTGACTTCTAAACCTGCTAAACAAGAAGTTAATGCGACATCAGAAGAGTCTTCTGTAGGTTCTTCTGCATTGGGGTTCTTGGGAAATTTGGCAGGGGCATCTAAATCTAGCGAGAGTTCTGTAGGGAGCGAGATAGAAGATATTCATATTAAACATTTGAAAGTAAAAATAGAAGATATAGAATATAAATTTGATTCATTATCAAGGCAGTTGGGAAAAATTATGGATAGATTGGATTTGGCAGAGAAAAAAATTGACAAGATAGAAAGAAGAGGTTTGTAAGTTTTAGAATTCAGCGAGTTTTTTCAACTTCCTTTGAATAAATGCGATTTCCTAATTTTTGTACTGTGCCGTATATTTAAGAATAAAAACAATTAATAAAATTAATGGGTTATTTGATTTTGGGCAATTTGATATCAAATAATTTCTACAATTTCCCGAACATTTTTCTTTAAAGAATAGAGCATAGGGGGGCGGTGAGAAACTTTTTTTAACCTTCCTTCTTTTTTTAGGATTCCCAGGGACAAAATTTTTTTTCTGAAATTTCTT
>CAYTYH010000032.1:0-5176 GCA_964441965.1 Candidatus Woesearchaeota archaeon
GGGTCTGTCCTTAGTTGTTTAACAAAACCACGAAGTGCTATTTGTTTCATTATTCCTCTTTCGTTCGGATAGATTTCTGTTGTTTCTCGCAAACGATGTTGCAAATCATAATGAAGCTGGACTATTCTCAAAAAATCTATTTTTTTATAAGGTGGCTTATTATTGCTTAAATAAAGTTCAATTAGTTCTTTTTTTGTAAGAATTTTTGTTTGTTCTGAGCTTTTTTCTGGATTTCTTTTGTCTGTTACCCTAAAGGTTACTTCATAATCAATTGAAGGATTAGCTGATGAATAATCTGTTTCTTCTTCTAATATATCAGAAACTTCCTCTTCTAAAATTGACATAAAGAAAGAAAGATGTTCTTATATTTAAATTTTGTTAAAATATTTTTTAACTCTTTTTTCTAAGTTTTCTTCTTCTAATTAAAATCCAGATTAAAATTAAAAGCAAAATAATAGTGGGAGCAATTGTCCAAAAAGGGAATTTTTTTTGTTTTTTGAAATTTTCTGGATTAAAATAAACAGATTTCTCTAAGCTCCTCCTTTCATTTATAGTGTCTGTATAAAGAATTTTTAATTTTATATAACCTTTTTTAGGAACAACCTTAAAATCAAAAGTTGTATCTTCATTTGAATCAAGAGAGCCAAGAATTGTTGTTGAGCTGCCTTTTACTGTTATATTTTCTTGTTCAGGAATTTCGACAGTTAATGCTTCAACATCATTATCGCCTATATTAAGAATCTCAAAAGTCATTGTTCCTGTATCTTCATCATAATCTTTAATATATACTTCAAAATCAGTCCTTACATCCTCTACTTCAATATCAAAAGATTCTTTTATATAAAAACTAGAACTCTTGTCAGTTCCAGGTTTGTACTTAACTTCTAATTTGTTTGCTCCTTCTAAAGCATCTTTATCTATTCTTAATTTGTAAGGAAGAAGCCAAATGCTTGAATAATTATAAGCATATGTTGTTCCTGGTAAAACTTTTTCAGTCGGCTCGTCAGATGAAAAAGGATATTTTAAATCCAGATCAAAGATAGCTCCTTCGCAATCAGGATTTTCTAATCCTGTTAATTGAAAAACCACTTTAACATATTCCCCAGGAATTGCAGGATAAGGATCCTGATTTACTAAACTTGCATCTAAATCGCAAATAGCTGACGCTGTTGTTATCAATAAAAAAAAGATTCCTACTGAAATAATAACACGCCCCATTTTAATAAAGTTTATAAGCTATTTTTATTAAATAAAAAGATATGAATTTATAAAGCTTTGTAAAAATGAGTATTATAATAAAATTAAAAGATGTGACAAAAGACTATGTTATTGGAGAAAGCATTGTAAGAGCTGTAAAAGATATTAATTTAGAAATTAAAAGAGGGGAGTTTATTGCAATCGTTGGACCAAGCGGAAGCGGAAAATCAACCTTAATGAATCTAATAGGAGCATTAGATTTGGCAACAAAAGGGGCTATTTATCTTGACAAAAAGAACATAGAACATCTTAGCGAATCAGAACTTGCAAAAATAAGAGGGAAAAAAATTGGCTTTGTCTTTCAAAGTTTTAATTTAATTCCAACATTAACTGCTCTTGAAAATGTCATGTTGCCAATGATGTTTCAAGATTACTCAAAAAAAGAAAAGAGGGAAAGAGCAAGAAAACTATTAAAAGAGATGGGCTTGGAAGAAAGAGAGGATTTTCTTGTAACAAAATTATCTGGAGGGGAAAGACAGAGGGTGGCGATTGCAAGGGCCTTGGCAAACAATCCTGAAGTAATTCTTGCTGACGAACCTACTGGAAACTTAGATAGCAAGACAGGAAAACAAGTTATAGAGATATTTAAAAAGCTTAATGAAGAAGGGAAAACAATTATTATGGTTACGCATGATTTAGAGATGGCAAAAGAAGCAAAAAGGATCATAAGGATTAAAGATGGGAGGATATGGAAAGACCACCAAAAATAAAAGATGAAGGATTATATTGTTTTGGCTTTTAAAAATTTAAAAAGAAGAAAGTTAAGGAGTTGGCTTACAATTATTGGAATTCTTATTGGAATTGCTACAGTTGCAATTTTAATGACATTAGGAAATAGTTTGCAAGAAGCGGTTATGTCTCAGTTTGAAATAAGTTCAACAGAACTTTTAACTGTCCAGGCGAAAGGTTTGTCAGGTTATGGCGCTCCTGGAACGGGGGTAGTAAGGCCTTTAACAAGAGATGATGTAGAAGCAATAGAAAAACTCAGCTCTGTTGAAAAAGCTTTTGCGAGAAATGTAGAACAGGTTAAAGTAGAGTATAAAGACGAGGTGAATTTTGGTTATGCTATTTCTATTCCTGAAGAAGATAGAGAAGATATTTACAAAATAATTGGAGTAGAAGCAGAAAAAGGACATTTGTTAAAAGAAGGCGAGTCTGGCAGTGTTTTTTTAGGACATAATTATTATGATAAAATTTTTAAAAAGAAATTAAGACCTGGAAAAAAAATTCTAATCCAAGGAAAAAAGTTTAAGGTAGTGGGAATAATGAAGAAAAAAGGGAGCCTTTTATTTGATAATGTTGTTGCTGTTGGAGATGATGACTTGAAGGAATTGATGGGATATGGAGATGATGTTGACATTATTGGTGTAAAAGTTAAAAGCAAAGATTTGGTCAATAAAGCAAAAGAGGAAATTGAAAAATTAATGAGAAAAAGGAGAGACGTTAAAAAAGGGGAAGAAGATTTTGAAGTGCAAACTCCGCAAGCGATTTTAGAAAGAGTAAATAGCATTTTAGGAGGTGTAAAAGCTTTTCTTGTAATAATTGCTTCAATTTCTATAATTGTTGGGGCTGTTGGGATAATTAACACAATGACAACATCTGTCTTAGAAAGAACAAAAGAGATAGGGACAATGAAAGCTATTGGTGCTAAAAATTCTGATATTTTTAAGATTTTTTTGTTTGAATCTGGTCTTCTTGGTTTAATTGGAGGCATTATTGGAGTAGTTATAGGGCTTATAATAGGTTATGTGGGAATTCTTGCTATTAATAATTTTATTGGAATTGTGACAAAACCAACTATAAGTTTAATTTTGATTTTCTTTTTGCTTATTGAAAGCTTTATTGTTGGTTCTGCAGCAGGAATTGTTCCTGCTCTAAATGCTGCACGTCAAAATCCAGTTGAGGCATTGAGAAAATGATTGGAAAAGAGCTGATAATTTATTCATTAAGAAATTTATGGAAAAGAAAGTCAAGAAGTTTTTTTACAATCCTCTCTATTTTTATGGGAATAGCAACAATTTTTATTTTTATAAGCTTTGGGCTTGGTCTTTATGCATATGTAGAAGAAACAATTGGAGAAACTGCTACTGACAAAATACTTATTCAGCCAAAAGGAGCTGGAGCAGTGGGATTAAGTGAAACTTTTGTTCTGACTGATGATGATTTAGAAGCAGTTGAA
The DNA here is from genome assembly GCA_964441965.1 of Candidatus Woesearchaeota archaeon. GTDB lineage: Archaea > Nanobdellota > Nanobdellia > Pacearchaeales > GW2011-AR1 > CAYTYH01. The sequence goes on from CAYTYH010000032.1 coordinate 3,437, forward strand.
AAATCTCCAGGAGTTTATGAAGCAACAGGAGTTTATGTAAAGCCAGCAGAAGTGACGCAAAGGGGCACAAAAAAATATGTTTTTTTAATTGCTTATGATCCAAAAAAGCCTCTTGTAATTGAACTGTCTAATATTGATATAGAAAAAGGAAGAAATTTGAAAAGAGATGATGAAGGAAAAGTTGTTTTGGGCTATAATTACATGATAAAAGACAGGATTTTTCCAGAAGCTTATGAATTAAATGATGTGATAGAAGTGCAAGGGAAAAAATTAAGAATAGTTGGTTTTTATAGTGAGGTTGGGAGTCCTCAAGATGACTCTAATATTTATATAATATCTGATTTTGTCGATGAGTTATATCCTGATGAAAATAATTCTTACAGTTGGATAATTGCAAGAGTAGATACAAAAAGAATAGAAGAAACAATTTCTAATGTAGAAAAAAATTTAAGGAAGACAAGAGATTTAGAAAAAGGAAAAGAAGATTTTTTTGTCCAGTCATTTGAAGAGATGATTGAGAGTTATTTAAATATTCTAAACATCATTATAGGATTTGTTATTTTGATAGCATTAATTTCTGTTATGGTTTCTGCAATCAATACATCTAATACAATGGTAACTTCTGTCTTAGAAAGAACAAAAGAGATAGGGACAATGAAAGCTATTGGTGCTAAAAATTCTGATATTTTTAAGATTTTTTTGTTTGAATCTGGTTTTCTTGGGTTAATTGGTGGGATTATTGGGATTTTTCTTGGTCTTGTTCTCTCTTTAATAGGAGGGTTTGTTTTAGATAAATTAGGATGGGGTTTTTTGCAGCCAAGTTTCCCTTTTTATTTGTTTTTAGGAAGTGTTTTGTTCGCGATTTTTACTGGTGCAATTTCAGGAGTGATGCCTGCTTTACAAGCTTCAAAATTAAAACCAGCAGAAACTTTGAGATACGAATGAGTTTAAATTAAATAAAAGGCAATAAATTTAAAAACCAAAGAAGATAAAGAAGAGGAAAGAAAATGAAAAAGTGTGTTTATTGCGGTGCTGAATTAGAAGAAGATAGTGTAGTTGATGTGTGCGAGAGATGCGGGGTGGGAGTTTGGGGGAGGAAGATGTTTGAATCAATAAAAGAAAATATGAAAACAGCAAGAAAAAAAGGGGACCTTTATCAAGGTTTAGTTAATGAGGATTTGCGAAAAAACTTAGATGCTTCTTCTTTTTAAACTCCTAAATTTGGAAGGAAATTTTTGTTAATTCTGGATTCTAAAGATTTTTAAAGGTTTAAGTTAGTATTAAAAAGATGGATAACAAAAAAATAACACTTTCGGGATTTGAATTAGAGCCTGCAGAAAAGGCAGTTGTAGAAAGAATAATAGAAAAATATAAAAGAAAAATTCAAGAAAAATTTGGGTTTAAAGAAATAAGGTTAAGATTAAAAAAATCAAAGCATGGAAAAACTTTTTTACATGAAGTTAAGGGAACTTTAATAAAAGAGAAAAAATACCATGCAGAAGTTTCAGATTATAACTTGTTTTTTGCAATATCAGAGGTTTTTGAAAAATTAATAAGCGAAATGGAACATACTAAAGAATAATCTTAATTTTAATAAAAAGATTTAAAATATATGTTAACATCTAAACATAATTGCTATTTAAACTTTTGAAGCAAAAATGAAAAGAAAATCTCCAAGAGAAAAAGGAGAGTTAAAATTCAGTAGAATCTTCCAAGAACTGAAGGAAGGGGAAAGAGTTG
>CAYTYH010000033.1:0-5028 GCA_964441965.1 Candidatus Woesearchaeota archaeon
AAAAAAAACAAATTTGAATTTAAGATTTTTTATAATTGATAAAAAACAAGCAATATTCATGCTTAATCCATCAAGTGCAGAAAGAAATGAAGACTTAGCTATGTGGATAAATTCAGATTTTTTTGTTAATTCTTTTGCAAGCATGTTTAATTTAAGCTTGAAAAAATAGCGAAATATATAAAGGGAAAATTTTAAAATAAATTAAAACCGAAAATGCCAGAAATTTTTCATACTCTTGACCCTTCTGAAAATTACGAAGCAATTATTAATTTAACCTCCACCCCCCGCCCAAAATATAACCTAGTTATAAGGAAAGCAAGAAGAAACCTCCTTCAAAAGATTCTCAGAAAAGGCCAAGAAGCTTATGATTTAACTCATAGAATAAAAACAACACCCACAGGTTTTAGGGGAATTTGGACTGATACAGGGTTTTATTTAGAGATTCAATATGAAAGAGGCCACAATGAAATAATAGGATTATCTAAAGAGTTAGGATTCCCTTTTCCTTAATAACTCAACTTTAACAATTCCCATTTCCTTCATAATTTTCTTGTTTTTTTTCAAAAATAACTTCAAAAATTTTTCCTTATCAATATCAATTTTTTCTTTAGCATAAACTCTATTTTTTTTAATAAAGCAATTTTTGTGTTTTTTCTTAAACTTTATCAAATCGCGAATTGCAGTTATAGGGGGCCCTTCAATTATTTTCTCTTTCCTCCTCTTCAAATTAAAACAACTTAAAGCTTTCTTCTCCCCTTTGTATTCAAATTCCTCTTTTTTTATATCAAAATATTTTAACAACTCATTTTTCAGAAATTTATGGAACTTAAGAAGTTTGCTTCCTGCGATAGCACCCTCCTGCCGATTTGTTTTTATTTTCAAACAAAAATTGTATTTTTTTATATTGATTTCCTTTTCTTCAAAAAACTTTTTATTAGGATTTTTCAAGAAATTTTTACATGCCTCTTTGAATTTCTCAAAAGTTTCCTCACTCAAGCCAGCTAAAACATTTCTTTCTTTGAATGTTGGGTCAATAAAAATAATCGGGCTTTGAAGTTTTGCTTCATTTAGGTTGTTCAAAATTTCACTCTTATTCTTATAATGTTTCTCCATATCAATTATGATTTGCTTTTCTCTTTTTATGATGCTCTTAATAAATCTTAAAAAACTTTTGTAGTAAATAATTAACAACTCTATGGCATAACCAGAAAAACCCCTTATATGCGATTCTGCCCCATAAACTTTGTTAGCGTGGCAGAATTGTTTAGCAAGAAGTATCTCATCTACCAGCTTTGGATTTTTTTTAATTTTTTTTCTTACATAAGAAACATGAAAATAACTTAAATCAGTAACATTTCTTGCCTCTTTTGGATGAGAAATTTTTATTATAGGAATTGCTTCAAAAATTATCTTCCCTTTTTTCACCTGAATATAATCTCTTGAGCCATGGATTTTTTTCCCTTTAACAATTCTGGTTAATAATTTAGAGATTTTTTTATCATCATAATTTTTGTCAAATCTAACAAAAATGTCAATATCGTAATCCTTTCTTTTTAATATTGTTTTTTTAGCTAAACTCCCACCAACAAAAACATCAGCTTTAATTCTTTTTCTTTTTAATTCCTTTTCTAATTTTTTGCAAAAATCTTCTGATTTCTTTATTAATTCATTTATCTCTCTTTCATTTGGCTTTATTTTCAAAATCTCTTTTTTCAAAACATCCTTTACTTTCATTTTTCTTCTTAGAAAATCTTTAATTTTTTATTTCTCACCCCTTCTTTTTTTATCTCTCATCTCTTCTAAACTTTTCTCAAAACTCGAGGCTAAATCAATGATATATTTTCCCTCTTCTAATTTGAAAATTAAGGGCCTGTCTTTTCTAAACAAATTCACTAAATCAATCTCAAATTTGCCTGGCTCTAAAACCCTCACAGATTCTAAATCTAATATGACTGGCTTTTCTTCTTTGATGCCTAATATCTCTCTTATATCTTTTTCTATTCTTTCTTTTTCTTCTTTTTTTAATTCAATAGGAACAGCCTTTTCTTTCATTAGTTTTTCGAATTGCTCTTCTTTAATAAAAAAGAAAAATCTGCTCCCGCAACTGCACCCTTCTAACAATTCCTTACTAACTTCCTTATAAACTTTTCCGCAACGGACACATTGATGAGGCATATTTAAGAGAAGTAAAAGCGATTTAAAAATTTATGCTAAAATACAAAGATACAGCAAAAAAGAAACCCTATTTTTTTAACATCAAATCAATTTTTTCAGGATTCTTTTTTATCTCTTTTACAATTGACGCAGGACCTATTATTGTTAAAGCATCTCTATCTCCTATTAAACCTCTAGCTATGCTTAATTTCAATTTCTCAAAAAATCCTCCTTTTTGGTTTGGTTGAATAACAGCAACCTCAACACCCTTAAAATTTTTGATTCTTCCTACTAAAGCCATAGTTGATTGGATTAAAGAAGCCTCCTCGTTTGGATCTAATTTACCCTGTAAAATAACAATCCTATTATCTAAAACAATATCCAAAATCTTCTTTATTCTTTTTGTGCTGTCTAATTTAGCCAGATCTGAATAAGTTATGAAACTTAGTGTCAATTTTTTATTCTTTTTTCCCATTTTATCCGGACAGATTAGAGGAATTTATAGGAAAAATAATTTTTAAATTTTCAAATTGCATCTTAATAGATTCTTTATTAACCCAGGGCTTTTTATTTAAAAATGGCACAAATTTGACCTGATTATAAACAAGATAACAAATAAAAACAGCTACAATAACTATTGCTATTAAAATTATTGCTAACCCAACTTTTCTCTTTTCCCTCTTGGAACTTTCCCTTTTTCTTGCCAAATTTTTTAATTTTCCCATTTGATTTTAACCTCTTTCTTTTAAACTTTTTTTGCTATTCTGAACAGGCTTTCATAAAACTCCTCCATATTTTTTCCATATTTAGCTGAGATTCCCACAACATCATATTCAGGAAAAGCAGATTCAACTTTCTTAATATCTGCTTTTTTTAAATCTATCTTGTTTCCAACTATTAATACAGGAATTTTTCTTGCAATTAAATTTCCTATAATAGTTATATTAACTTGGGAATAAGGGTTTTTGGATGCGTCTAAAACAACAATAACAAGATCCATATCATCTAACCATTTAATTGCCTCTATTACTCCTTGAGTAGCCTCTTTTGCTCTTTTTTGTGCTTGTTTCTTTTTTATCCCCATTTTCATAAAATCTTCATAATCAATTTTTGTCGCTATTCCTGGGGTATCAACTAATTTGAAAGTTAGTTTTTTTCCTTTATACTCAATTTCAACTTTTTCTTTAAATTGAACATTCCTTGTTTCATGAGGTATGCTACTAACTTTTCCTATTTCCTCACCAGTCCAATCTTTGCATATTCTATTAGCTAAACTTGTTTTTCCAGCATTAGGAGGCCCATAAAAACCTATGCTTAATTCATCTTTTCCTTTAAAGATGCTGTTAAATATTCTTTTAAAAAAATTCCGGATGATTCTTATCACCATTTTCTCATTTTTAAAAGAAATTTAAGTTTAAAAATCCTTCTAAAGTTTTTATATCCCTGGTTTATATATATTTTCTGTAGGCATTCTTCCAGCCGGTTGTTGTGTTTTTAATTTTAACCTCTCGCTCTTCTTAAAAAGTTTTAAGAAATCAAGAGGCATTATAGCTTTCCCTTCTATTTTCCTTAAAACATAACTTATTTGCTCCCCAGACCACCCCACCTCCTTTAATTTGCTTTTTATCTCATTATCACTTAAACCCTGACTTCTTGCATTACTTACAAAATTCATTAAGTTATATAAATCGTTTCTATTTTTAAACAAATGGTGTTCATATTTTTCTTTATACCACCACTGCATAAAAATATAAGCAATTAATGCAAGAAAAAATAGAATAACCAAAAGAATAATGGCAGTCCCCCATGGTTTACAATCAGCTCTGCAATTTCTCCAATTCTCTCCTTTCTCTTTTTCGCAAACTCCATTAAAATTGCATGGCTCTATCTCTAAAATATCCAAGTCATAAAATTCAGGACTAACAGATATTTCTAACTCATCAAAGCGAACAGCCCCTTCAATAGCAAACTTCAAACTTCTATCCCGGACATTTGGAAATTTAACGCCTGTTGAATCATCAAATTCCTCTATATCTTGAGGGCTTGAAAAAATTACATCTGGTTCGCTTATTAAAACATACATCTTACTATCACTTTCTTCTTTTGGATGCATACTTAATTCAAAAATACTTAACAACCCTTCTGTTCTATCTTCATAAATAGCATAAACATGTTTTTCTTTTAAACTCATATCTAAATTATTTTGCGCCCAACTTGCTATGGCATTAAGATATTCTTCTTCATTTTCATCATAACTCCCAGCTCCCATGCTTGCAAGATACTCAAGGTTTATATCTTCTGGTTTGACAAAAAAAGGAATTGTCATCAGGTTAGTTTCGCTTATTTTAACAGGAATTTCTAAATCTAACAAACTGCCAGCAATTTCTAAATACGTTTCTTCTGATGTAGCAGTGTTATATTGCCTTTCTAAATCTGCAAGCATTGAAGTTAAGCCATCAATGTCAAGAATTTCTTTAATCTTATTTTTATACCACGAAGACATTTTTTCAATTTCTATTGTAAGGTTACTTAATCTGGCCTTATATTTAGAAAGAGTAGAGTTAATTTCTGTGATGGGAGGTACTGCTCTTATAACAAAGGTTTTATAGGTTCTATATCCAAAATCATCTTCTACTCCGATTGTTAATTCATATTCTCCTTCCTCTGTATAGGTATGAGTTGTTTGATTTTCAAATGTTTCATCACTTTCTCCATCTCCAAAATCCCATTCATAAACTGAAATATTTCTTCCTTGCGGAACAAAAACATCAACAATAAATTCTACAGGAATATTAGCAGGAACTGTTGTCGGAGACAATCCTTCAATTAAAGGAAGCTCTTTTATACTAATTTTTTTTCTTAAAATTTCTTCTC
>CAYTYH010000034.1:0-4962 GCA_964441965.1 Candidatus Woesearchaeota archaeon
ATAAACTAACAATCCTGTTTTTTTGCAAATTTTGTTAATATCACAACCAACTCTCTTTTTTCCTAATTTTATTAGAGGTGCAGTAAAAGAAATCTTGCCTCTTTTTTTAAGGAATTTTTTAATATTATTTAAAACACTTATCATCAACTCTTCATAATTTTTCAATGTTAAAGAAACTTCTTTTTCATTGGGAGTCTTTTTAAATAATTTCCCTAAAAAAGGTTCAGTAGCAATTCCATCCACTTCTCTAATAAAAACTTTTCTTGAATCGCTATTTATTAATTCATATTTTCCTGATATATTATAATTATGCTTTAACCATTCCAAATTTTTTTGAGAAGAAAGAATAGCTTTTTTATCAACATCTATGCCAACAACATTAATTCCTTGCAATAATGCTTCTTGAAGAATAATTCCGACACCGCAAAAAGGGTCTGCTAAAATTTCTTTCTCTTTCACTTGAGAAAGATTTATAAGAATTTTTGCTAATCTCGGAGAAAGAGCAAATTCTTCTCTTCTTATTGGCTTCCCCATATCCCTCAATCCAGCTGCTTTTGGATCATAAATCTCCTCAATAAAACCAAAATGATAATCTTTATTCTTAAAAATAAAATAAAGAACATCAAAAGATTTTAATTTTGATGGTGTGCCAAAAATAATTTTTTTATTTTGCAACTTAATTTTTCCTCGCACATCTTTATATCTTGCTTTTAATTTTTCTTTCTTAAACTTCTCTTTTATTGCTGCATGTATCTTGTCAAAACCACTCTCTGAGAAATCTAATATTGAATAATTAAATTTAATTTTCTCTCCAAAATAAATCTCCTCTTTTTTTATTTTTTCAAGAATCTCCTTAAGAGTTCCAGAACATGCAACAACCCCAACTGCCACCACACCCCCCAATCTCTCAATTAATTTCTTTACATCTAAATTTTTATCAACATCTACAAGCAAGGCGTTTTCTTTCTCAAAAAAATATTTAACAGATATGCCTTCTTTTTCAAAATAAGAAAAAATTTCTGCAATAGACAAATAAGGATTCCTTCCAAGAAGAAAAAAATATTCCATATTCTAACTTAAATTTATTCTTTCTTTGTTATTTCAATCCTGGCATGGCAAGGCAATTTTGCTTTTACTTTTTCTAAAACCTTAATCGCGCCTCTCATAACTTTCTCATTCAATGTAGCTACAAAAAAAACCTCCTGGTCTTTTTTTACTATCGCAGCTCTTCCAACTGTTGTTCCAAAAGAGTGCGCCATTCCAGTCTGCATTCTATCTGCCCCAGCTCCAGTTAACATTTTGTTTTCTCTTAAAATATGATGCGGATAAACCTTAACCTCAAAAAAATATTGTCCAGGAAAAGATTTTTCTAATTTCTTATGGATATATTGCCTTGAAGCTTCTAAAGCATTATCTCTAATCAAAACTTTCTCCCCTGCAACTAACTTTAAAATAAATTTAAATTTTCCTTTTCTATAATCTTCTGCAGCACCCATCTTAAATTTCACTATTCTTTGCTGAGGAATTGTTTTAATATAGCTCCTGCTCTTAACATTAGATTTTCTTGTATAAGGCCTTACTTTCTTTTTTGAATAAGCTGATGCTTTTCTTAATGCCATTTTACATATTTTGTCTCATCTGGATTATTTAAATAATCTCTACATAAAAAACAATGCCCTTCACAAACAACTCTTCTATATTCTTTCTCTTTTTTAAGCTCAGAATCACAACTATCTAATCTTGGACATGGATAAGCGTTGCGAGGATTCTGTTCTATCAATTTTCTTGCAATATTCATACTTGTCTGAGCAATAGGACCAATTTCTCTTGCAAAATCTCTCTCTGGAAATGCCATTTTAAATTTTTATTTTATTTCAACCTCATCATTTATTGCTTGTCCAGGCAAACCTTTTTCAAAAATAGCCCTTATTAAACCTTTATTTCCATGACACGATGATATTTTTCCTTTTATAATTTTTCCTCCAGGAGACTTCCATTCTACAGCTTTCCCAACAAATTTAGAAGCCTCCTCTCTGTTTTTTGCCTGCACATCTATTAAAAAGTGTCTTTCATGAATAGTGTGCCTTCCTCTTCTAAATTGGACAATTTTCCCTTTCATCATCTCTATCTACAACTTTTATTTAAAACAATCAAAAATAATTAAAAAAGCTTATTTAAAAATCTTCTCATAACAAGATTTCAAAATCTCCTATATTCTTTTTCAAAATATCAAAAATCTTTCCATTAGCCACAACTTCTGGATTTTTCTTTTGTTCCTCCAAACATTTTGTTAATTCTTCCACACTGCTTTTAACAAGTTTTCCTTTATCTAAATCTATGCTGCTTACATTTCCCTCGTCAATTAAAAAAACTTTCTTCTTGCCCAACACTAACTCATAACTTTTATTTTTTGTTTTTAAAATTATTCTTGCTTTTTTTAACATACTTAACTCGCATCTTTGGTTATATTCTACAAGGTCATTTATAAGCAAAGAAGCATTTTTCCTTATTTCTTCTACCTCATTTCTTTTGACTTTGCCTTTTTTAAATTCTTTTTTCAGTTTTATAAGGTTTTTTAATATTTTAATATAATTGGCTTCTAATTTTCCTTTTTTGATTAACTCTTTTTCAAAACTTTCAACAAGCCCTTTTTCTGATTTCTTTTTTAGAATTATCTTCAACAACTGGAACACCTGTTCATAAAGCTCGTTAATTGTTTTTTCCTGGCTCCTCTTTTCTATCTGCCCTCTCAATTCTTTTAGTCTTTTCAAAAAGTCTTCTGCATCTTTTAAAAATTTGTCAACATCAGCCCCTTTTATATCACCATCTTTAATTTTCTTATGCTCAAAATCTTTATACACCTTTACTATTTTCTGGAGTATATTTGCATATTTTGCTTCTAACAATTTCTCTTTTTCAACAAAAACCTCTCTAAAAATTTTTGGAGCCTCTTTTGCAGTTGGAGGAGGCAAGCCATGCAACATTAATAAAGCTTGAGAAGGAGTAAGAACTCCCCAATAAATATCTCCTATCACTAAATCAGTCAATACTCTTTTTACATTATTAGACATCTTATCTCCCATAGACATAAACATATCAATAGCTTCAGGAGAAGGTTTTAATTTTCCCATTCTTAAAAGAAGCTTCCATGGCATAAAAGTGCCTCTATCATATAAAGGAACGCCATCTCTAATAAAAGTGAAAATAACAGGATGCGCGTCTTTTACAGATTCCCAAAATTCTGTCAAGATATACACCTGAACATTAAGCTTATTTTTAACTCCTGCAAGTTCAGAAGCCTCTACAATATAACTGTAAATAATGCTTCTTAATTTTTCTTTAAGCTCGATTCTTGGCATCCTCTTAACATCTGTATCATCTATTATGCAATAAACATCAACATCAGAAGTTTTAGTGGCATCTCCCCTCACAAGAGAGCCTGCAATAACATAACTCACAACATATCTTTCAAATTTTCTTAAAACAAGTGATTTGTGGATAACTGCTACCCTCAAACTTCCCAAAAATCCTTTATCATACAAAGGAAAACACATCCCTATAGCCTCAAGAATATCATATTTTCCATCTAAACCATAATTCCATACATCTACAGGTGTCTTAATATGAATCCAAATGTTTTGCTTCAATTCCTTTAAATCTTTTATTAAATCTGCCTTAATTTTTGGTATGTTTTTAAAATTATCTTCAGGAATTAAGATTAAAAGGTGGATTGGTTTCTTTTTGCATTCTTCTTCTGGAACTTGCTCTTCTTCTTCTATTCTTTCGCAAGATTGTGGAGGGAAAATTCCTACAGACAAGGTAAAGGGGTATTTCTTAATAATTTTCTTTTGAAAATTTTCCAATTCTTTCCTTTTCTTCTCCATATCTTCTTTTTGCTCTTCTGTAATTTCTGTTGGAAATCTCTTTCTTTTTTGATAATCTAAACTCATATCTTTCAATTCTTTCTGCAAATTTTCCTTTTCTTCTTTCATAATCAAATAATAAAATTGTCTTTTATAAATCTTCGTATCAAATCATATCTTAAAAACAAAAACTTAAAAATATCTTTTTGCTTTAATTTTTATCATCTGGGCCCGTGGTTCAGTGGTAGAACGTCTCCCTTACGCGGAGAAGGTCGGAGGTTCGATTCCTCCCGGGCCCATTTGCTATTTTAATATTAAATCCAACCTCTCTTCTTAATCCCTTTATTTGTTATAATAAAATTAAGTTCTTTTTCTCTTAAACTTCTATGCTTCCTTAAAATTGCTTTTCTCTTTCCATTTTCAACTTTCAACTCAATTAAACACTTGCTCCAATATTTCAGCAGGTCACCTCCGACCATTCTTGTGCCTGCTTTTTTTCCTGCCTCAAACTCTTCTTTTGACAAAAATTCATGATAAACTTGGTTTGTTATAATTACTGGAATATTTTTAGTTCTCGCAATTTCAGCTAAAATTTTCATTTGTCTTGCAAGTTCTCTATTGATTTCCCTGACTTTCTCAATCTGCTCTTTAACTTCAGCAAGCTCTAATCTGTAAAGCATTGTCATGCCATCTACAATAATCAGATTTATTTTCCCTTTATTTTTTATTTCTTTTTGCAATTTCAAAATGCAGTTTTTTTGTTCTGAGAAAGATGTTGGTTTCAAGAGAATTATGTTTTTCAATATTTCTTTATAATTTTCTCCTACAAGTTGTTTTATCCTGTCAATAGAAAAGCCGCCTTCTGTATCTATAAACAAAACCTTATTTCCTTTTTTTGCCTGACTTGCTGCAACAATTAAACAAAAATTTGTTTTCCCGCTTCCTGCTGGCCCATAAATTGTTGTTATTATGTCTCTCTCGTATCCTCCATAAAGCCATTTGTTTAAATCATAACTGCCTGTTGAAATTTTTCTCTCTTTCATTTCTAAATAAAGAAAAAAACATTAATAAGATTTTGGTTTTGAGTGGGGGTGGGGGG
>CAYTYH010000035.1:0-4913 GCA_964441965.1 Candidatus Woesearchaeota archaeon
ATACCAAGGCATGTTTTCTGATTTTTTAGCAACATTATCTCCTTTTAATCCTGAAACAGCCAAAAAAGTCACTTTTTCTGGATTAATTCCAACAACTTTCAGTAAAGCAGAAACATCTTCTTTCACTTTATTAAACTTTTCTTCCTCGTAATTAACTGCATCCATCTGATTGATAATAACAGCTATCTGCTCAACTCCCATTGTTCTTAATAGCCATAAATGCTCTTTTGTTTGAGGCATAACTCCGTGCTGACAAGCAACAACTAAGAAAGCAGCATCTGCCTGACTCGCTCCAGTAATCATATTTTTAACAAAATCTCTGTGTCCTGGTGCGTCAATAATTGTAACTTCATATTTTTGGGTTACTAATTTTTTATAGGATAAATCAATAGTAACTCCTCTTTCTCTCTCCTCTTTAAACTTGTCCATAACAAATGCAAATTCAAATCCTGCTTTGCCGTGTTTTGCAGCCTCGTCTTTTAATTTCTGCATCTCTTGTTCAGGAAGAACTCCAGAGTCATACATAAGTCTTCCTATGATTGTTGATTTTCCATGATCTACGTGCCCTACAAAGACCACATTCAAATTTGGTTTTTCTTTTGCCATTTCCAAATCCTTATTTTTTATTTGCAAGATTTAATAAAAATTTAGGTTTTTAAATCTTTCGCTTATTGATTTTTTAATTTTTATTTCGACGATATTATTGATTTTCTGCTAAACCTTTTCGGTCTCTGATTTTCTTAATTGTTTCTGCTTGCAACTCATTTGGCATTTTTTCAAATTTCTGATCTATCAAACTACTCACGCCTCTTCCTTCTGTAGCAGACCTCAAATCATCACTCCACCCAAGCATTTCTACTACAGGGATTTTAGCCTTAATTGCAACTTCCCCTTCTTGCTTAACTTCTAATAATTGCCCCCTTTTACTTGAAACCAAATTAGTTAATGCAGAGAGATATTCATTAGGCGCCTCGATTAAATGAATCTGGACTGGTTCAAATAAACAAGGATTTGCATCTCTTATTGCTTGGTGCAAAGCATCTCTCACAGCAGGATAAACCTGTGCAGGACCTCTATGAATAGCATCTTCATGCAACTTTATATCAACCAATGAAACTTTTAGTTTCATGCATGGCTCCCTTGCTAAAGGACCTCTATCGCACACTTGTTCAAATGCATCTAAAACCAAATCTATAACCTCTCCAATATGGACTTCTCCCCTTGTTTTATCAAGAAAAACATTTCCTTTGTAAATATCCCTATACTGCCTTATCTCTTCATTATCAACTCCCAACTCTCTTAACTTTTTGAATAATGTTTCATCTTTCTTTTTTATCCTTCCTTCTTTTAACTCGCCAGATTTAATTGCCTCATAAACCTCATCTTCTAAAGGTTCAACTTTAATAAAGAAATCATTATGTTTATTAGGACTTCTTCCAGCACATACTTTGCTTGGTTTTAATACTGTCTCTCTAAAAACAACAATAGGAGCAGAGGTAACTACATCAACCCCTTTCTCAGTTCTTATTCTATTCTCTATAATTTCAAGATGCAAAGACCCCATTCCTGAAATCAAATTCTCCCCTGTTTCTTCATTAATTTCGACTTTTATGCTTGGGTCTTCTTTTGCAACTTTTCTCAGAACCTCTATTAATTTAGGCAAATCCACTGGCTTTTTAACCTCTATTGCTTTAGTAATGACTGGTTCAAATATATGTTTTAATTCGCTGAAAGGTGTCTCTGGTTCTAAAGTGATTGTTTCCCCTGCTTCTCCTGTTATTCCTGATATAGCAAGAACATTTCCAGCAGTTATTTCATTAATTTGTTCTGGTTTAATTCCATTATAAATAAGAATCTGCTGGATTCTCTCTTTTTTCTTTGCTAAATTCAAATATACCTCTTGTCCTGTAACTAACTTGCCTGAAAATAATCTTCCTGCAGCAATTTCTTTTCCAGACCTCGGTTCAATCACAACTCTTGTTATAACAAAAGCCGGCTTCCCTTCAGGATTGCAATTTAACAAATCTTTACCAAACTCGCTTTCCAAATCACCATTCCAGATCTTAGGTATTCTATATTTCTGAGCCTCAATAGGATTAGGAAGGTGCTTTACTACCATATCTAAAACAACTTCATATAAAGGAGCATTTTCCCATGTCCACTTTTTCCTCTCTTCCTCCCCCATCTCGTAAATTTTTAATATGTCCTTAAAAGTGACGCCTTTTTTCTTCATAAAAGGTATAGACAAGGCCCAATTATCTCTTGCAGAACCAAAGGCAACACTTCCTTCATTTATATCCACTAACCATTTTTCCTTATATTCCTCTTCTGCAATTTTGTGGATTAAATCATTAAACTCTTTAAAAATCTTTATGAATCTTTCCTGCATTGCTTCTGGAGTTAATTTCAGCTCTTTAATTAATCTATCTACCTTATTTATAAACAATACTGGTTTAACTCTTTCTTTTAAAGCCTGTCTCAATACCGTCTCTGTTTGTGGCATTATTCCCTCTACCGCGCATACCAAAACAATTGTTCCATCAATAGCCCTCATTGCCCTCGTAACATTCCCTGAAAAATCAACATGTCCCGGCGTGTCTATCAAATTAATCAAATATTCCTTGCCCTGATACTCATGCACCATAGAAACATTAGCTGCATCAACAGTCAACAATCTTTCCTGCTCGTCTGCATGCTGCCATGTAGCCATTCCTGCTTCAAGGTCGCCAGCGTTTTTTGCAGCCATATAACCTGAAGCTGCTAACAAATTATCAGTAAATGCTGTTTTCCCATGATGTATATGTGCAGAAGTGCAAATATTTCTAATCTGCTCTCTTATCTTGCTTATTTTTTTTATTTTTTCAAGTTGAGTTTCTCTTTCTGCCATTTTTTAAGGATAAAGAAAAGGGTTTTTAAATATTATTAATTTATCTTGCGGCATCTGCCTGTCTTTCAGATTCATTTCTTTTCTGAAATGCTAAACTTTCTGTGTTTCCTTCACTTGCCAAAATTATTTCTTTTGCAAGCCCTTCTGCCAGATTCATCTTTTTATTAAAACTTTTATCATAAGCCCCATGAACAAGATTCCTTATTGCAATATGCAACCTTCTTGCAGGTGAAATGTCAACTGCTTGAGGGTATCTTGCTCCACCATATTCTATTGTAGTCACCTCATCGCATGGAGCAGAATTTTCAATTGCCTTAACGAGAATTTGGATGGGATTTTGTTTTGTTTTTTCTTCTATCAGTTTCAAAGCCTCTAAAACAATTTTCATATTTTTAGAATATTTCCCAGAAGCCCAAGAAGTTTGTATCTTATGCTTTTTCCCTCTATGTCCAGGCACTCTTAACATGCAAGCCAATCTTTCAATAACATTCACCTTCTTTCTTTCATATTTATTAGAGTATTTCCCATGACTTTTTAATACCAACCTTTCATCAAGATTTATATATTTTTTTAATCCAGGATCTTCAACCTTCACATCCTTAGTCTCATATAAATCAAATATTTTCATCTTCTACCCTTCTCTATTTTGCCTTTCCATAACATCTTTAAAGGCTGGTCATTTACTTTTATCACCTGGAATCTTACACCAGGAATATCACCTTTACTCCTTCCTTTTCGTCCCCCTATTCTTTCAATCAAAACCTCATCATGTTCATCTATAAACTTCTGGGCAAGATTGCCAGGTATAAAAGCAGTAACTGTTTTTCCAGATTTAGTTAATTGAACTTTGCAACATTTTCTCATAGCAGAATTTGGCTGTTTAGCTTCTTTTTGCACTTTCTCAATCACTATCCCGCGAGCCTGAGATTTCCCTCCTAAAGGGTCTGCTTTAGCATACAAGTTTAATTTTCTTACTTTATATTTTCGACTAGCCCATCTAAATTTGTTCCTTTTCTTCATTATTTTTCTTGCATTCATCAATCCCATTTTCTTCATATTTTCTTAATTAAGGGGATTTTTAAATTTATTGTTAAATTTATTATTTTCTAAAGTTTTAATAGGCAAAAATCAAAAGAATCTTGAATAACTTTCTTAAACTATCTTCAAATCTTTGCCAAAATATTCTTTAACAATCTTCCTTAACTCTTCAAACCTAACTTTATTCCTTCCAATCAGAGCTGCTTTATTCTCTTTTCCTGCTGTAATAACAATCTCTCTTTCTGTTATCTCAAGAGATTTGAATGTAGTTGGAGATACTATATCAGAAATAAACTTCTCTGCATCACTTATATCATTAGGCAAAGCTATAACTTTTATTTTCTTGCCCAAAATAGGAACAAGTTTCTTTATATTTTTTCCTTTCTCTCCTATAGCTTTTGACACAAAACGCGGAGGAACAGCTATAATAATCATATTATTATAAAAAAGGCAGTTTTTTGTTTTTACACCAGTAACTCTCTCAAATAAATTCAAATACCTCATGCACTTCATATCAATTGTCTGTTTCATTTAACTTTCTTTTATTTTTTATTTTCTTTCTGAGTTTTTGTTGCCTCTTCTTTAACTAAAGGTCCTGTAACCTTAACTAACAATCCAGGCAACCCAGTGCCTACTGGAACAGGTTGGTTAACAATGATGTTCTCAATAACACTTGCTAATTCATCTTTGCTTCCTTTAATAGAAGCATTAACAAATTGTTTTATTGGAGTTTCAAAACTTGCCCTTGCTAAAATGCTGCTTTTTTCTGATATAATCCCCATTCTTGTAACTCCTTTCACAGCCCCTTTATAAGTCATTGCATCTGCAACTAATTTAATATGTCTTTTATTTATATCTAACCCTTGCTGCTGAATTACCTTCTCAACCTCATTAATTATCGCCTGTCTTGCAGCTTCAATTCCTAAAACTTCCTCAATCTCATAGATATTATTTGTTATCGTCTTTTCTTTGTTGACTCCTTTAATTT
>CAYTYH010000036.1:0-4884 GCA_964441965.1 Candidatus Woesearchaeota archaeon
ACAATAAAAAAGGGGCTGCTAAATATTAATGGCGAGGAGGACAAAATAGAATTTTCAATGGAAAGCAGTTATCTTTATTCTGAAATAAATAAAAGCATAACACAAGGAGGAATAAATATAAAGACAAGTAAAAAAGGAAATCATTATGTAGTTTCTCTTGTTTTAAATTATAGTGATGTAAATATTACTTGGGATAATAAAGATATAGAGCATGTTTTGCAAAAATCTTCTGCTCCTCATAAGCTTCTTATTATGAATAAGGGAGAAACAGGAGACATTATTCAAATAGATTTTTCTTAAGTAAGATTTAAATATGTGTAATCAATTATAATTAAAAGGAGGTGAGAAGCTAATGGTAGTTTCTGGAGAAAAAACAATGAAAGTTTCTATAAATCTAAATCCGAAATTTCCTGCATTACCAAAATTTGAGGATAAGACAAAAATAGATGTAAGATATGCTGTTATTCCTCCCTTTAGCTATGTTCATATTTATTGGAATCCTAAAATTCAAGAATTAATATATGAGGTTGAGGAGCCTTTTTTAAATGAAGAAGAAAAGAATATTTTAGAAAGGATAGAGACAAGCATGAGAGAGATTATAAACATAAATGTTCTTGCTGAGAAAACTCAAGAAGCAATGATAGATTATATAGATAAAACAGCAACTTTATTAATTTCAGAATTTAATCTAAAAATTGAAGAAGAAACATATAAAAAAATCTTCTATTATTTGTTTAGAGATTTTATTGGGTTAAATGAGATTGAACCCTTGATAAGAGATTATTTTATTGAGGATATTGAGTGTAATGGGATAAATACGCCTGTTTATATTGTCCATAGAGTTTACAGGAATATGAAAACAAATATTTATTTTAAGGATATAGAATATTTAGGAAGTTTTGTAGAGAAACTGGCTCAAAGATGCGGAAAATATATTAGTTATGCTAACCCTCTTCTTGATGGAAGCCTTCCTGACGGTTCAAGAGTTAATGCCACATATACTACAGATATAACAACAAGAGGTCCAACTTTTTCAATTAGAAAATTCACAAAAATTCCTTGGACTCCAACGCAATTGATAGCTTTTAACACTTTAAGTCCTGAAATGCTGGCTTATTTTTGGTTATTAATTCAGTATAGATGCAACATTCTTATTACAGGAGGGACAGCAAGCGGAAAAACAACTCTTCTTAATGCAATAGCATTTTTTATTCCTCCAGAAGCTAGGGTAGTTTCAATCGAAGATACTCGTGAAATAAATTTGGCAAGAGAAAACTGGTTGCCAAGTGTTGCGAGAACAGCAGTTGGAATGGGAAAGGTGGGGGAGGTGGATTTGTTTGCCTTGCTTAAAAATAGCTTTAGGCAAAATCCAGATTATGTTATTGTTGGAGAAGTAAGGGGAAAAGAGGCCTTTGTCTTATTTCAAGGCATGGCATCTGGCCATTCAAGTATTTCAACAATGCATGCTGATTCAGTAGATACTGTAATTAAAAGATTAGAAACCCCTCCGATTGAATTGTCCCCTACATTAGTTAATACTTTAGATGCTGTGGCAATAATGACGCATGCAATAGTAAGAGGGCAACAAACAAGGAAATTAAGAAGCATTGTAGAAATAGTAAATATAACTCCAGAAGGTGTTGCTCTAACAAATACTCCTTTCATATGGAACCCTGCAGATGACAGGTTTTATTTTAAAAAAGAAAGCAAAGTATTTGAAAAAATTGGTAAAAGGGTGGGATTAAGAAAAGAAGAGATTGAAAGAGAATTTGAATTGAGAGCTAGGTTATTATTTGAAATGTATAGGAGAGGGGTTTTTGGATTTGAAAGAGTTCAAAGAGAAATTAACGAGTATTATAAGAGTCCAAAAAAAATACTAGAAAGATATGGGTTAATAGTGGGTTCTTGATTATATTAAAGACTGTAAACCATTCAAAAATTAAAAAGAAATTGCAAGCCCAAAAGAGCAGGTAGACAAACAAAAATGCTAAGGATATTGGAAGTAAGAATTCATAATAAGAACGTTCCTTTTAACTTTTTGTTTGGTTCAGCAAAACCGAAATCAAAAACTCTTTCATTAATAATTGAAAATTAAATTTTTGGAGCAGATGTGATGGAAATTGAAAATTTAAAACTTTTAGCGCAATTGATTGATAGCGAAGAAAATGCTTGTAATGAGTTAGAGCAGGCCTTTAAGGAAAGAAATTCTAAAAGAATAAAAGAAATTAAAGAAGAGTTTCTGAATTTGCAAAAACAAATAAGCAAAATTCTTGGTTAAAATGGCTTTAGAAAATTTAAGAGAAAATATAGAGATGGAGAAGGAATTGGTAAAAGAATTAACTACCTTCCTCTCTCAACTTAAGAGTTTAGAAAGACTCTATCCTTATGAAAAAAGGGAAATAGAAAAAAGATTACTAAACAAAGCGATAAACTCTATTATCAAAAGATTAAGAATAATAAATAATTCCCTTCCCCATCTTATTGAAGCTATTTCTCCTTACAAAAAGTTGGGTCATAAAAAAGAAGAAATAAAGGGGTTGGTAAAGATTAGTTACCCTTCTGAAACCAAAAAAATGAAGGGAGTAACAATAGAAAAAAAAGAGAAAGAAAAATTTCTAAAGGAATTGACTATAAGTAAGGAGGCATTAAGAAGATTAAGAAAAATTTCTGAAAAAAAAGAAGAAAAAATAGAGTTTATGGAATTTAAAAAAGCAAATTGGTATGCAAGACTCTCTAATAAACTTTTTTTGAATATATCTACATCTTTTTTTAATCGAGGAGAATTAAAAAAACTTAATTCTTATTTAAGAAAGGCTAATATGCCTTTTTTAGTAACTACTTATTTCTCTATGATTTTGTTTTCTTCTTTAATTGTTTTTTTTGTCGGAATGGTAGTTTTTGTTTTTTTGCTTTTTTACAAAATTTCCTTGCCGTTTGTGATAGAACCCTATACTCCTGCTTTATCTCAGATATTGAGAAATTTTTTTATAGTCCTTGCTCTTCCAATAATAACTTTTGTGTTCATGTATTTTTATCCTTATTTTGAGGCGAAGGGATTTGAAGAAAAAATAAATCAAGAACTGCCTTTTGTCACTATACATATGTCTGCTATTGCAAGTTCTGGAATAGAACCGACTCAGATTTTTAAAATAATTGCTTTAAGTGCAGATTATCCTAATACCAATAAAGAATTTCGCAAAATTGTAAATCAAGTTAATGTTTATGGTTATGATTTGATTAATGCCTTAAAAAATACCGCAAGGGAAACATCAAGCAGGAAATTATCTGAACTTCTTAATGGAATGGCTACGACAATTTCTGGAGGAGGAAGTTTAAGCGAGTTTTTAGATAAAAGAGCTGAAACTTTGTTATTTGAATACAAATTAGAAAGAGAAAAATTTACAAAGTCTGCAGAAACTCTTATGGATATTTACATCAGCATAGTTATTGCTGCTCCTATGATTATGACTTTATTGCTTGTATTAATTAGTGTATCTGGATTTGGTATGGGTTTAAGTCTTAAACTTCTAACAATGGTTATGATTTCAATAGTGGCTTTAATAAATATAATTTTTTTGGCATTTTTGCATTTAAGGCAGCCAGCATATTAAAATGGAAATAAACAAAAGGCAATTTATTGGAATAGGTTTGGCAATTATTATTTTAGCTGTTGATTTTTTGTTTTTAAGAGAAGAAAAAATATTTTATTTTATAATAGGAATGAGTTTAGTTATTGCTGTCTTGCCATTTATAGTCACTGTAATAATTGAGTCTAGCAAGGAAAAAGAAAAAAACGAGATGTTTTTAGAATTTTCAAGAAATTTGGTTGAAAGTGTTAAGGCAGGAACTCCGATAAGTAAGAGTATAATAAATTTAAGAAATAAATATTATGGTTCATTAACTCCTTATATACAAAAATTAGCTAATCAAATATCTCTTGGAATTCCTGTAAATGAGGCATTAGATAATTTTAGTAAAGATGTAAATAGCAAAGTTATAAAAAGAGCTGTTGCTTTGATTAGAGAAGCAGAAAGAGCTGGTGGGGAGGTTGAGAATATTTTAGATTCTGTAGCAAAATCTGTAAATGAAATTGAGAAATTAAAAAAAGAAAGAGCCTCCTCTATTTATACTTTAGTTGTTCAGGGCTATGTTATTTTCTTGGTTTTTATTGTGATTATGTTAATAATGCAGTTTAAGGTTCTTCCAATGACATCTGAGATTACGCAAACTGGAGATTCATTGGGGGGTTTTGGGGGAGGGGGGTATTCAGCTCAGGAAGTTGCTTCACCAATGTTTTATTTGTTGATTGCGCAAGGTTTATTTAGTGGTTTAGTTATTGGAAAATTGGCAGAAGGTAGTATAAAATCTGGAATAAAACACTCCTTTATATTAGTTGCCTTATCTTTACTTATTTATACAGGAACAAAAGCATTTTTCTAAAGAAAATGATAATAAAAAAGAAAAGAGGGATGAGTCATATAGAAATGATCTTGTCATTTATAATATTTGTAGGTTTCCTGATATTTTTGTTTTCAATTTTTGTTTTTTTAAATGTTCCGCATTCGAATATCATTTCTCTTGATGCTGTGGAAAGAGCAATAAAAAATAATATTTCTGTAAAAATGGATTTTGTTACAATAAAAATAAATGAGACAAAAGATGGTTGTTTTTGGTTTGAATATAATTTAACAGGTAACGTTAGTGTAAAAAATGAAAGTTACAGCGTTGTTAAAGGGAAAAGAGAGTTATGGGGGAATAAGGAGGGGGTGGTGATTAATGGTTCTGGAGAATTCTTTTATATTTATAGTTCTGAAAATTTTGAAGAAGATGTTTTTGATTCTTCAAATTGCAAAAAATTAAACAAAAAAGATTATAGTATCGGAT
>CAYTYH010000037.1:0-4880 GCA_964441965.1 Candidatus Woesearchaeota archaeon
AGTTTCTATATCTTCTTCAAACGCGTCTGGTTTTTCTTTATTTTTTTCCATTTTAGCTTATATATCAATCAATGCTTCGTGGGCTTTCTCTATTATGAATTCTCTTCTTGGTTCAACTTTGTCTCCCATCAATATTGAAAAAATTCTGTCAGCTTCAACTGCATCTTCTATAGTTATTTTTTTTAGTATTCTTGTTTTTGGATTCATTGTTGTCTCCCATAACTGCTGTGGGTTCATTTCTCCCAACCCCTTAAACCTTGTTATTGTGGCTTGCCCTAATTTTTCTTTGAATTTTTTTAATTCCTTCTCGCTATAAACATAAATATCTCGTTTTTTCCTTATTTTATATAGAGGGGGAACAGCAACAAATATTTTGCTGTTTTCAATTAGTTGGGGCATGAATCTGAAAAAGAAGGTCAATAATAGTGTTTTGATATGTTGTCCATCAACGTCAGCATCTGTCATGATTATTATCTTTCCGTATCTTAATTTATCAATATTAAAATGTTCTCCAACACCTGTCCCTATTGCTGTTATTAAATTGGAGATTTCTTCAGAAGAAAGAACTTTTACAGGAGCTGCTTTTTCTACATTTAGTATTTTCCCCCTTAAAGGCAATATTGCCTGATATTCTTTATCTCTTGCCTGCTTAGCTGAACCTCCAGCAGAATCTCCTTCAACTATATATAGTTCTGTTCTCTCTTTTTTCCTGCTAGAACAATCTGCTAATTTTCCGGGCAAGCCAGAAGAACCAAAAGCAGATTTCCTTCTTACCATTTCTTTTGCTTTAGATGCAGCTAATCTTGCTTTTGCTGACTCTATTGCTTTTTGCGCTATTTTCCTTGCTATCTGAGGATTCTCTTCGAAAAACTCGCTTAAACAAGAAGTTGCTATAGAATCAACAATCCCTTTTATTTCTGAATTGCCAAGTTTTGTTTTTGTCTGCCCTTCAAATTGGGGGTGGGGGATTTTAAGGGAGATGATTGCAGTCAATCCTTCTCTTACATCATCTCCTGTCAAATTTTTTGATTTAATCATTCCTTGTTTTAAAGCATAATCATTTATTACTCTTGTCAATGCTGTTTTAAATCCTACAACATGAGTTCCGCCCTCTACTGTATTAATTGTATTTACAAATCCAAAAATGTTCTCTTGATAACCGCTGTTATATTGAATAGAAACCTCAATAACAGTTGAATCCTTTCTTCTTTTAAAATAAATTGGTTTGTGAATGACTTCTTTGTTTTTATTTAGCCATTTTATAAAATCAATTAAACCTCCAGAATAACAAAACTCTTCCTTGTTATTTTTTCTTTCATCAACTAACTGGATTTTAAGACCTGCATTCAAAAAAGCAATCTCTCTCATCCTATTAGCAAGAACCTTAAAATCAAATTCTGTTGTTGAAAAGATGGTGTCATCTGGCCAGAAGGTTATTTTTGTTCCTGTGTCTTCTTTTTTGCATTCTCCAATTATTTTTAGTTTAGAGACAGGTTTTCCAATTTTGAATTCTTGGCGATAGATTTTTCCATCTCTTTTTACTTCTGCAATTAATTTTTTAGATAATGCTGCAACAACACTTATCCCTACCCCATGCAATCCGCCAGAGATCATATAAACTTTTTTATCAAATTTTCCTCCAGCATGAAGTCTTGTTATAATTAATTCAAGAGCTGGTTTTTTGTAGGTTGGGTGTATATCAACTGGAATGCCTCTTCCATTATCTTCAACAGTAACAGAATTGTCTTTGTGGATTGTGATTTTTATCTTTGTGCATCTCCCAACTAAACATTCATCAACTGAATTATCAACCACTTCATAGACAAGATGGTGCAAACCTTCTTTTCCAGTTGAACCAATATACATTGCTGGCCTTAATCTAACTCCCTCTAAACCTTCAAGAACTCTTATTTGTTTTGCAGTATACTCTTTTTTCTCTTTTGCCATTTTTAGATTTTAAAAACTTATAAGTAAGTTTGTTTAAATTTTTAATTTAATTTTTAAAAAAGGAGTATTTTCTCCTTGGGCTTTTATTGAAAAGGCATATAACTTTAAAAAGCTTTCCTCTTTTTTTCCGTCGATAAACTCTTAAGTTGAATGTTAATATATATTTTTTAAAATAATTTTTTAAAAATGTATTTTATATTATATATTTTATTTTTTTCTTTTCATGCCGCTCCATTTCCTCTTCTTTCTTTTCATTTGAAAATATTTCCTGCATTTCGAAGAGCAAAAATATCTTATATTTCCTTTTATAGATTCTACTACCATTAATCCTTTATAGCTCTCATAATCTTTGCCACAAAAACTACATTTTGGCATTTTGTTAATTTATAGTTATTTAAGTAAATGCCCCCTTTGTAACTTTGCTTTTTATTCTTCTTGCTTCTATTTCAGTTTCTCTTAACATTAGAACATCTCCTAACTGGAGAGGGCCTTTGACATTTCTTCTTATTGTCTTTCCTTTTTCGTTTCCTTCTATAATCCTACATTTAACTTGAGTTACTTCTCCCCTAAAACCTGTCCTTCCGATTATCTCTTCAATAATAGCCGGAGTAGATTTTCCAACAACTTTTTCTATGCCTTTCATTGCCTCTGCTTTTACTTCTCTGATTTTTTGTTGTTTCTTGCTGCCCATTTTATTTCTTTGTTTTTTCTTGTTTTGGCAATTCTGCTTCTCCCTCATTGATGATTGCTACTGAAGAACAAGGAACTTTTATTCCTGCTACTACTCCTAATTTTTCCTTGCTGTCAACTTCCTCGTAAGGAATGTTTTTTTCTTTGCATAAGTGAGGAATATGTTGGATTATTTCAGGAGGGTTCACGTCTTTTGCTATTACTACAAATTTTGCTGTTCCTCTTTCTATAGCTTTTGTTACTTCATTTACTCCTTTCTCTATTTTCCCGGTCTTTCTTGCTTTTTCTACAAGCTCATATATTTGAGACATTTTTCTCCTCCTCAACTAATAAAGTTTATTTAGTTCATAGGATATATTTTAAGGAAAAAGGGAGTTTATAAAGGTTTTGATAATTATTTTTAATTAAACCTTTGTTCTTTTAATTTTTCAAAATTATCTTTATACCACTCAAATGTTCTTTTTATTCCCTCTTCTACGCTAACCTTAGGCTCGTAACCTAAACTTTTAATTTTACTTATATCTAACTCAACGTGTTGGGGTTGTGCAGTTTCTGGAGGTAGAAAAACTTTTTTTCCTTTTCCAGCAAGTTTTATTATTAAATCAGCAACATAACTTAATTTCGTAGCTTTCCCGCTTCCGATATTAAATTCTTCATTTTTCTGTTTCATTGCAATCAAAAATCCTTCAATAAAATCATCTATATATGTAAAGTCTAAAGTTTTGTTCTCATCTCCAAAAATTTTTAACTCCTCGTTATTTAATGCTGATAACATCCAAATATCTACGAGCCTACTTGTTTTATCATTAAAAGGGCCATAAACTGTAGAAGGCCTTATTATCACATACTCTAATCCATAACACTGGGAATAAGCTTTAATTAGTTCTTCTCCATATATTTTGCTCGCTGTATAAGGATTTTTTTCTTTTTCTAAAATTCTGGAAGAGGAATTAAAAATTATTTTTGGTATGTTATTTTTTCTACAAAATTCTAAAACTTTATGCATTCCAAGAACATTTGATTTAAAAGCAAGTTCTGGATTTTCAATTGTTTTGTTTACTTTGCAGAAAGCAGCAAGATGGATAAAAACATCTGCTTTTTCTTTTAAATTAGTTTTATCTAAATCCAAAATATCAGAACCTTCTCTTCTATCAATTAATAAGCTTGGCTTGTAATCTTTTTCTATTAATTTTTTTAGCAAGAAACTTCCTATTAAACCTTTATGTCCTGTCATAACAAAGTTCATAAAATTATGAGAAATAGGTAATTTAAAAATTTAGTGTTATTTTGCTAATTTTCTCATTCTTTCTACTAATTCTCTTGCTCTATTTCCTACTTGATAATACCATCTTGAGTTTTTCATCTCTTCTGCAGCTCTTTCGTAATTTCCTGTTAATAAAGCCTGTTTTAATTTTTTAAATCCCCTTAATCTTGAGTAGCCAAGATTGAAACTCATTTCTGTCACTACTCTTTGAGCTTCTCTCGGTAATCTATCAAATTTTTTTCCTAAATATTTTCTTGCATCATTTATAGCTGTTTTTAAATCTTTGTTAAAAAGATAAGAAATTTGGTTGTCAGTTAATGATTGTCTTCCAAAATAAATAGTGTAATAATCTAATCCAAGTTCTTCTATTTCTTTTTTAGCATTTTTTCTTTCTAAATTAAAACCAATTCCAATTGTTCTGTTTCCTTTTGCTTTTTCGCCTAACTTTAATCTTTTTCCAGTTGCATCATCATACACCCAGTATCTTTTTCCTTCATGTCTTTCTATGCTTTCTCTTAATTTTCTATCATAAAGCAATTCTGCATTTTCTTTTTCTCCTGCTAAACTTTCAAGTCCAAGAGAGTTGCTAATAAATAAGCCAGCTACTAATTTAGATAAATCTGATAAAAATTTTCTTCTTGTTTTCATTTTAAACATGATTCAAGATTTTTTCTAGTCGGTTTTTTCCTATCTTTTCTTCTTTGCCTATTGGAGAATATGACTCGCAATTTTTATTGTAACCTTTGCATCTGTAACATTTTTCCAAATTTTCAAGTGCTTCTGGTTTCCAACCTGCGTTAATCCTATTCATAGCTTCAATTTTCCAAACACATATTCCTTCTGGTTTTTGATTTTGATATTCTTCCATAATTTTTTTAATAAAAATGAGTTTTTAAATCTTTCTATTTGTTACTTTTTATGAATAGTTACAATTTGGGGTGGGGCGGGGTGGTTGGGTTTTTTTGAGGCGGGGTGGCAG
>CAYTYH010000038.1:0-1416 GCA_964441965.1 Candidatus Woesearchaeota archaeon
TATTTCTGCAAATATATAAAAAAAACAAAAAGCAATACCCCCTCCAAAACTCGCAAAGGACAAAATTTATAAGAAAAGCTTTTTTTAAAGTATAATGATAACCTCAAGAGAAATATTAAGTCTAACTCTAGCCTTAATTGTGCTTGCATTCACAAACTCATTTGAAAAAATAATTCTTAACAAAAACTTCAATCTTGCTTTCATCAACTCCTTATTATTTTTTGCTATTATTTTAATAATCTACACTTTTGCTAAAAAATTTGTCGCATATTATTATGAGGCAGAAGAAGAAACAAAAATCTGGACCTTCCAAAGATACGGCCTTCATGAAAAAAACTACTTTAAAAACCCTGTTCCAATTGGCATAATCCTTCCTTTCATCCTCTCAATCTTAAGTTTAGGCTATATTAAGTGGTTTGCAGTAACAGAATCAGAAATAAAACCACTTTCAATAAGAGCTGTAAAAAGGCATGGCATATATTCTTTTTCTGAAATGACAGAAGGCCATCTTGCATTAATATCTGCAGCTGGAATTTTTTCAATGTTTTTATTGTCTATCTTAGCTTATATAATCAATCTTCCTGAACTAGCTAAACTAAGCATATTTTTTGCAACATTTAACCTCTTGCCTTTAGGAAAACTAGATGGAACAAAAATCTTTTTAGGATCCAGACCTCTTTATTTCTTAATTGTCTCACTGGACATTATTGCTTTGAGTTATGCATTCTTCCTTCCTTAACTTCTTAAACCTAAAAACCTCTTCTCAATATTTTCCAAAAATTTGAAGGAATTACTAAAAATATAAAAACCTGGCCTAATTTACCATAAAATGCGGGAAATAAAAAAATGTCTGAAAAACATAACTCCAAGAAAAGATCAGGAAGATATTTATAAAACTTGCAAAGAGAAAAATTGTTTGGTAATTCTGCCGACTGGTTTAGGAAAAACTTTAATTGTCCTGATGTTAGCAATTAGAAGACTGATGGAATATCCTGAAAGCAAAATTCTTTTTTTAGCCCCAACCCGCCCCCTCGCCCAACAGCATCTCAATTATTTTAAAAAACACTTGCCAGAACTGTTTGCGACTCTTGAATTATTTACAGGAAAAACTAATGCAAAAAAAAGAAAACAACTATGGCAAAATGCTGAAATCATTTTTTCAACTCCGCAATGCATTGCTAATGATTTGAAAAACAACTTATATGACTTAAATGATGTTTCTCTTTTAATTGAAGACGAATGTCACAGATGCATAAAAAATTATGCCTATACTTATATTGCAAAAAAATATTTAGAGCAGGCAAAATGGCCCAGGATTTTAGGTTTAACTGCCTCTCCAGGACATGAAAAAGAAAAAATAAAAGCAATCTGTAAAAACCTCGCGATTGAAAAAGAAGAAATCAGAACAAGAGAAAG
>CAYTYH010000038.1:1426-4868 GCA_964441965.1 Candidatus Woesearchaeota archaeon
AAAACCTTATGTAAAGAAATTAAAATTTCAGACAATTAAACTTGATAAAGCAAAAGAATTAAAAGAAATTAGAGAAAATTTAAAAGAGATTTTTGATAAAAAAGTTGAAGAATTAAAAAAAAGGCAGCTGTTATTCTCTCCTCCAACTAAAAAAAATCTCCTCGACTTGCAACACAAAATTATGAGAGCTATCGCCTCTGGAAACCGCCATTTTAATTTGTTATCTGGAGCATCAGCAACAGCTCAAGTAATTAAAGTGCAGCATGCCCTCGAATTGCTCGAAACTCAAACACTCTCAACCCTCCACTCTTATATGTTAGAGCTATTTGAACAAGCAAAAAAAGAAAAAACAAGAGCTGTTAAACAGCTAATCAAACAGCCCTCTTTCAATCTTGCATACACAAAACTAATAAGTTTAATAGCAAAAAAACAAGAACACCCAAAACTCATTAAACTAAAGGAAATTGTAGAAGAAGAGGTGAAAAAAAACCCGCGGCTAAAGATAATAGTTTTTGCACAATATCGCGACACAGTAACAAAGATTTGTAAAGAGCTGAATAACATTCCAAAAATAAATGCAAGAGTTTTTATAGGGCAAACAAAAAAAGAGAGCAAAGAAGCTAAGAAAGTTATTGGATTGAGCCAAAGAGAGCAAGGAGAGTTGCTTAGAGAATTTGGTTTAGGAAAAGTTAATGTTCTATGCTCAACTTCAATAGGAGAAGAAGGTTTAGATATCCCCGAAGTTAATGCAGTCATTTTTTATGAACCAATTCCTTCTGCAATAAGAAAAATACAAAGAGCAGGAAGAACTGCAAGATTGCAAAAAGGCAAGCTGCTCATCTTAATCACAAAAGGAACAAGAGACGAAAGTTATTATTGGGCTGCTTTTCATCGCGAAAGAAAAATGTATAAAACTTTAGAAAAAATTGATGAAGAGCTAAACAATAAAAAAGAAGAGAAAGAAAAACAAAAGAGTTTGTTTGATTTAGAATAAAATGCCTTTTCTTGGAATATTTTCAAAATCAAAGAAAAAGAAAGAAACAAAAATAATAGCAGATTTAAGAGAAAAAAATTCATTAGTTATTTCTGAATTAATAGAGAAAGGAGTAAAAGTAGAGATGAAGCATTTAAAAGTAGCAGATTATATTCTTGGAGATATAGCTATAGAAAGAAAAACAGCAAGAGATTTTATTTCAAGCATGATTAATAAAAGATTAGAGAGGCAATTAGAAGAAATAAAACAATACAAAAATTATTTTTTAATTATTGAGGGCAATTTAAATGAAGTGGAATTTAAAAATAAAAATGCTTTAAGAGGGATGATTTTAGAGATTCTTCTTGAGAAAAAAATCCCTATTTTATTCTCTCAAGATGAAGAAGAAACAGCAACTTTCCTTATCTTGCTTGCAAAAAAATCAAAGAAGCAAGCAAACATAAGAGCAAACAAAAAAATATTGACAAAAAAAGAAAAACTGCAATACATTCTTGAGGGCTTCCCAGGAATTGGACCAAGAACCGCAGAAAAACTATTAAAAAAATACAAAAACCTGAAAACAATTTTCACAACTTCTATTGATGAACTTGAAAAAGAAATTGGAAAAAAAGCAAGAGTTTTTGCTCTTTTATCAGAGCATTATTAAAACACCCAACTAAAGAATCAAACATACTCTTTAATTATGTCCTGAATAGTGGATATATCAAAAGGATCTAATCTCTCTCCTGCCAATATTTTTGCTAAAATCCTTTTTGGATAAATTCTTAAAGAATTAGAAAAATATTCAAGCTCATCATAAGGGTCTGCAGAAGAATTTGTAACATAAATATCATTTAAATTATCTATTCCTAATTGAATATGAATCCCTTTAACAGCAAAATGTAATGCTTTAGCAATAGAGTTGTGAGTATATGACTTTTCATTATGATGCTGCAACATTGATAAAGCTGCCCTAGGACAAACAATTAAACCAACATTTCTTTCAACCATTTCCTCTGCTATTTTTTCAAATTCTTCAGGAGATAAGCAAGATGGAGAAATGGCATGAACAGCTATTTGTTTTGGAAATTTGTCTGGAGCTTCTTTATAAACCTCATCCTGAACAAAAGCCAAATCTTCCAGCCATTCCTGAACACTTTTATCATTAGGAGAATTTGCCTGACCAACGTGATATTGTGCTGGCTTTCCTAACTTATAAGATAAGCTTGCGATATAAACATTATGCTGATGCCTTCCAATATGCCCTCTTTTATCATCTTTTTCAGCTAAAGCAACAAGAAAATCTGCTCTTTTTGCAGCTTCTTCAAACAATTCAAATCTTTCTTCTGCAGAACTTCTCTCATCTCTTAAATTTCTAACTTTAAACCCAGAAGGATTGTATGCACCAATTTTTATTTCAATCCTGTCTTTATATTCTTTTTTTAATTTTTCAACAATTTCTAAGCTCTTCAATTTAGTGTTATATGTAACATCTACAGTTGTGTAAAGTTTTGTAACTCCAAATCTAATTGAATCTTCAATCAACCTTCTAACTCTTTCTTCTATACAATCTGATTCAAATGCCCGGCCTTTATGAAGAATCCAAGTAAGGTTCTGCTTTTCTTGCAAAGTTGCTCTTTGCAATTCTTCAACAGATTTTCCAGTTCCTTTATAATATCTATCTTTTGCTGTATAAGCCCTGTCTCCATGAATGTGAAAATTCCCTAAACCTCCAAACTCATTCATGCATATAGAAACAATCTCTTCTTCAGCATCGCTTTTTGCAGGAAATTCTCTTGCCATTAAAAGAAATAAAAAATCGCGAGATTTATAAATTAATATGTGATAGAAAATATATTTTAAACAAAGATTATTTAAATATATTGAATCTTCATATATGGGTAATTGTTTTCATACTTTCTTATTTTTTCTAAGTTACATGAATTCTTTCAAAATAATCCAGCGCCTCCTCCACCACCCCTCTAACAGTTCCATCTAACTCAACTCCTTTAGAATGAAAAGGGAAAAAAGACAGTCTTAAAGCAGTTCCTCCCCCAACTTTCCTTACTATAATCTCCTGAAGAATACCAACAAGCTTTTCAACATCTTCCTTATCATAACCCCTCCGAACCCCTTCCTTAATTATGCCAGAACAACAACCTTCAAGGCCAGGCATTTGTCTTTTATCATATGCCTCAGCCATCTGCATTGCTGCCCATTCTACATATTTTTTAAAATCTCTGCCTCTCTTATAATAGTCCATAAAAATCTAAACACAAATTCATATTTATAAATAAGATTATAAAAGAAAATATATTTCAGAAAATACTAACTTTTATTATTTTTTAATAATTCAACTTTCAACAAATCAGAATAAACTGGCTTTTCCTTAGTTAAAATAGATTGCTTTAACTTAAAACAATCTACAAAAACCTTCAAATCAATATTAATTTTTTTCAAGGCATCTAA
>CAYTYH010000039.1:0-4738 GCA_964441965.1 Candidatus Woesearchaeota archaeon
TATTTCTTTTAATTATTTTTTCTATAAAATTTTTGGGGAAAATTCTATATTTCTTATTTTTTATCACTTCTCTATAAATTTCTTTGATCTTTAAAACCATATGTTATCCAACTTTCCTTAATTTAAAAGTATTGGGATTATATTTTTTGATAGCAATACAGGCAAACGGTTTTTCAGAAAAGGTAAAATAAATTTTAGAATTGCTTTATCCTTCTTATTATTTGTTAAGGAGGCCATA
The DNA here is from genome assembly GCA_964441965.1 of Candidatus Woesearchaeota archaeon. Taxonomy (GTDB): domain Archaea; phylum Nanobdellota; class Nanobdellia; order Pacearchaeales; family GW2011-AR1; genus CAYTYH01. Next base: position 239 of record CAYTYH010000039.1, read on the forward strand.
CCTTTTGCTCCTAAGTTCTTATAGAAGTCTACTGCAAGTCTGTAGGTTTTGTCTTTAGTCATTAATATTTTTCTAGTTATTAAGGTTTTCATATCTCAACAAAGATGCGCCGCAGGAATTCTTAAAATAGAAAGATTTAAATAATCTTAAATAATCTTATTTAAAATGGCACTTAAAACTTTTAATCTGGACGAAGAAACTTATAAGAAATTTTCTGAATTTTGTAAAGAAAATGGTATAAGTATGAGTAAGCAGATAGAAATATTTATAAAAGCCCAACTTGAAGAAAAGCCAGAAATTAGAAAGGAGTACTTAAAGAAACTGAATGCTATCAGGAAAGGAAGATTTATTAAAGTGAAAAATGTTGATGAAATATTATGAGTTATGAACTAGAAATAAGCGAGAGACTTCAGAAACTTTTCAGTAAAATTAAAAGGAAAGATAGGCTTCAAGCAAAAATTTTGAAAAGAAAGATAAGAGAAATTCTTGAGAATCCATATAGGTTCAAACCTTTAAAAGGGAATATGGCGGGGATAAGAAGAGTTCATATTAGACATTTTGTTCTTATATACGAGATTCTTGAAAAAGAGAAACTTGTTAGACTTCTTGATTATGATCACCATGATAACATATATAGATAAGATGCGCCAGCCGGGATTTGAACCCGGGTTGCGAGCTTGGGAAGCTCGAGTCTTGCCACTGGACCACTGGCGCTTTTTAGCTTTTTAGCACTTCAATATATATCTTTGAATTAATAAATTTTTATATAGAGAGATTTCTATATTTTACTATGGATATAGAACTCTCGTATACTCCCATAACTGAAATAACAGAAGAAAGTTATGATGCATATTTGTCACAGTCTGCTTTACCTAAAATTCCTAAAAAATTTGCTATCGAACCTTTAGAAGAAGCAATGAAACAAGATGAACGGGATACTTTTGAGTTTAGAGAGATTAGAATAAGAAAATCATCTCAAAAAAGAAAAAGTATTTCTTGGGAAAAAGTTTATTCTTCATTATTAGAATTCTTAAAAATAAGGGCTGATGATAGTAGGGCTAAGAATGTTAAAGATTCGCGTTTTTTTGAGGGATTAGGTTTTTGTATTTCTGTAGAAAGTTTAATGAATTTTATATCAGAAAAAATAAAAACGAACACATTAGAATCAGAATTTATAAGATTGGGGTGGCCAAGTAAAAGGAGGGGAGAAGAATACCCTCATGAAATAATGCTTCCTGAGAGGGATTATTCATTTATTAACTACGAAAATGTTAGAACAGTTTTGAAAGCAAAAAGATTTTGTAGTGGTTTAGAAGCAGAGGTTGTTAAAGCATTTAAAAGAATTAATCAAGAATGGTTCGAACGAGAAACAGGATTTAGTAAAGATAATCTTCCATCAAAAGAGCAGAGCCCAGTAAAAAGAACAAGAAAAGTTGGAAAAGGGAAGTATATTTTTATTGCTTTAGTTAGGGAAGAAGTTCCGCAATATAAAGATGCTATTGAAAGTTTGCAAGCAGAATTGACTGATTTAGCAAATGAAGTAAGTTTAGAAGGTTATAGGGTTAAGAAACATCAAGGAAAGGTTTTTGTTAATATAAAAAACGTTCTTGAAAGATTAAATTTAGAAGGTTTGAGAAAAAGAAATCTTATAAAAGTTGAAGGAAGGTATGAGATTGTTCCTTAACCCCTGCTCCTTAACAACCTCTCTAATCCAGAAAAATCTTCAACACTTCTTGCTCCACATTTTTCTAATCTCTTATTATATTTTTTATTCCCACTTAAAATCAAAACAGGAATTTTGTTTCCTGATGCATATTTTATAAACTCCTTCATTTCAGGATAAGAAAACTCCATACTAGAATTTGGAATTAAGATAGCATCATATTTGCCTTTTTTTAACAAGCTTCTTGCTTGTTCAATTGAAAATACAAACTCAAAACCCACCCCTCCCCGCCTCCCATATCTCCCTTCTAACTCACTTCTAAATATCTCTAAATGAGACCTTTCATCAGCATCACATAATCCCAAAACTTTCATAAATCTATATGAAAAGAGTGATTTTTAAAAATTTAGATTTGAGGTAAAATTTTTGCTAACCTAACATAAAAACTTCTTCAGATTTTTTTGAAACCCTGATTACACTTTCATCTTCAGCCCCAACCTAATATAACAAACATTAAATAATTCTTTACCTACTCGTGATGTTAAATGGAATCTTTAAATCAACCTTAAATATATATATTGGGTAAGAAAAATTATTTTATCTCTAATCTTCTTGTTCAGTTTCAGACCCCTCAACAACTTCCACCAATCCCGCCATAATCGCCCCAGCAACTAGTTCTATCTCCGAGCATTCTCCTGGACTTTTTTCAATAAGTTTGCGGAATAGGTCTATTTTACAACTAGATCTCCCACTCCAATCACGAGACGGGGAAGAAAATCTTCCTTGCCAAATCCCCTTTTCTAAAGAAAATTTATAATCAAACACTTGTTCAGAATTACACCCCATGTATTGTTTTCTGAACTCTAATAATCCATTCTCTTCATCTAGCTGTCCTTCTATTTTTGACTGCCCATATCTATCAACTATTTGTCCTACAATCTGATTTTGAGAACAGCCTTTAAGACCTCTAACAAAATAACCTCCAAAAGGAACTAATCTAAAAACCTCATCAAACACTCCTACTATTGAATATAAATCTGCCATCTTATTTAAAATTAAATTAAACTTTAAAAATTTATAGATGCTCTATTATATATTTAACTATTTAACCCCCTCTCTCCTCTTGACTTGCCTATTCGCAATATTAAAATTTCCTTTTTTATTATACTCTTATTAAATTCAGATAATTTTTTATATACCTCTTCTTTCAACTAATTATGGCAAAGAAATTCTATATTACAACAGCAATAGACTATATAAATGCCGAGCCACACATAGGGCATGCATATCAAAAAATTATAGCAGATGTTCTCGCAAGATGGCATAAATTATTAGGAGAAGATGTTTTCTTCCTTACTGGAACAGACGAGCATGGTTTAAAATTATCAAAAAGTGCAAAAAAAGCAGGCATGTCTGAAAGAGAGTTTGTAGATAAAATGTCAGCTAAATTCAAACAAGCCTGGGAAAAATTAAATATAAAATTTGACAGATTTATCAGAACAACAGATAAAGACCACGAAAAATTTGTTCAAGAATTTATTAAAAAAGTCAAAGAAGATATTTATGAAGGCGAATATGAAGGTTTTTATTGTGTGGATTGCGAATCTTACAAAACAGAAAAAGATTTAGTTAATGGCGAATGCCCTTATCATCCTGGAAAAAAAGTAGAGAAAATTAAAGAAAAAACATATTATTTTAAATTAAGCAAATACCAAGATTCTTTGTTAGAGCTGTATGAAAAACATCCTGAATTTATACTTCCTGAAGAAAGAAGGAACGAGATTGTCAATAGAGTAAAAGAAGGGTTGCAAGATTTAAGCATTACAAGAACAAATTTTTCTTGGGGAATCCCATTTCCTTTTGATAAAAAGCATGTGGTATATGTTTGGTTTGATGCTTTATTAAATTATCTAAGCGGGGCTGGAAAAAATCAAGAATATTGGCCTGCCTCTCTTCATTTGCTCGGAAAAGATAATGGATGGTTCCATGCTGTCATTTGGCCTGCAATGTTAATGTCAGCTAACTACGAAATGCCAAAAACCATCTTTATCCACGGCTTCCTTTCTTTTAATGGCCAGAAAATAAGTAAAAGCTTGGGGAATGTTGTCTCTCCAATTACTCTTGCTGAAAAATACGGAGTTGATAGTGTGAGATATTTTACCTGCAGACAATTCCCATTTGCAGAAGGAAAAGATGGCGACTTTAATGAAAAAGCTTTGGTTGAAAGGCATAATAACGAGCTAGCAAATAAACTTGGAAATCTCATAAGCAGAACAACTGCTTTAGCAGAAAAATATGGATTAGAAAAAACACAAAACAAATTGATAAAAAAATTGAAAATAAATGAGATTAAGGAAAAGATGGAAAATTATGAGATAGATAAAGCTTTAAATTTAATTTTTGAATTTATTGATTCTTGCAATGAATATGTTCAAGAAAAAAAACCATGGGAAACTAAAGATAAAAAAGTTTTGTATGAATTAGCTGATTCAATTAAAGCTATCTCTATCCTACTCTCTCCATTCATGCCAGAAACAAGTGAAAAAATAGCTAAACATTTTGGCTTTTCTCTCTCATTAAAAGAAATCAACAAGCCACTTAAAAATCTTAAAATTAAAAAAAGCGAGATTTTGTTTAAAAAGTTAAATGAGAAAAAGTAATATTGAAGAAAAAGTAGAAGAAGAGATTAAAGGAACATGTCCGAGTTGTGGGTTTTTTGCACAATTTAAATATGCTGGATTTCAAGAAGGTTTTGAAGAAATTCCTGGCTTTCCTATCTACACTTGCTCTAATTGTAAAAGCACTGTAGATGCTTCAAATATAAAAAGAGAGAATAA
>CAYTYH010000040.1:0-4706 GCA_964441965.1 Candidatus Woesearchaeota archaeon
AATATAGAAATTTTTATTTGGAAACTTTTTTTGTAAATTTTCCTTTACTTTATTAGTAAGATGTAAATTGTTCTGCCCTGGTTTAAGAGAAACCAACAAACCAATATTCTCTGAATTTAGAAATTGTAGAATCTTGTATTTTTCAATTGCTTCTTGTTTTTTCAATTCTTTTTCTGGGATTTGTGTTAAAATGTTATGATCTAAAATAAAAATTTGCTTTTTTGTTGAGAGAGCAAGCTGTATAGCGTGGAATCTTCCAGAACCAATTAATAGTAGGGGGGCTTTAGCTTTTATTTTGCTGCAACCTAAAACTTGTTGAAAAGCAACTATTTTGTGGCCTTGTTTTTTTAATTGTTGTCTTATTTTTTTTGCTATCTCTTTATATTGAATAGTATAAAGAAGGTGGATTTTCTTGGGGAGATTTTTTAGAGTTGTTATTTTTTGAGATTTTGGTTTTTTTCTCGCTTCTACAAACAAAACTTTCATAACCATTTTAAAACTAAAGAAAGAGGATTTAAATTTGTTTTCCTGAATTACTCAAAGTCATTTGAAGTTGTTGGAGGATTAATCTTGAATTGTTTCAAGGTTTTTCTTTTCTTCTCGTGTCTGTTTTTTTGGTTTATATATTTCTGCAAAACTTGGAGTAACTATAACTATAGAATCACCAAAACCCGCCACCTCCCCCTCTAAGGCATCTGCTGTTTTTTTGATTTTAGTTATGCTTCTTTTTAACTCTATCAAATCTTTCTGTTTTAAAGGAGCGATATCAATCACTGCAATAGTATATCCTTCTCTTAAAGTATTAAGAATCTCGCTCACATCTTCAAATTTTTTTAAAACAAAAGGTCTAACAAGAACTTTACTTTTCTTTACTTCCTGCCCTAAATCAATTTCAATATATTCTGGCTCCTCTGATTTCTTAAACAAAGATGAGATTCCTTCCTTCAATTTTTTAAATGCCATGAAAATTTAAGAAAGGAGATATTTATAAATATTTCTATTAATTTTTTATCATCTATTGAGGTTATTTCTTTTTTTCTAATTTTTCTTCAATTGATTTTTTTGTTTTTTCTAATTTTTCTCTCAAAAATTTCTCTTGATTCTCTATTGATTTTATTCTTAATGCGAGAATTTCTTTTTTTTCTTTTAATTCTTTTGAGATTTCTTCTTTTGTAGTTTTTATCATTACTTGTCCGATAATTTTATAAATCCCGTTATTTGAATTTTTAACCTCGTCTAAAGCTGACTCTGTTTCATTAAGCTCCATTTGAAAAGTTTGTCTCTGCAAAGAAAGATTTTGAACCTGCTGTTCAATTAAATTTAATTCTTTTATTTGTTCTTGCAGCTCTTTAGTTATTTTCATTTTTATTCTGCCTTAATTTTTGTGGTTGTATTCCTTGGTTTAAAGAAAATTTTGCTGTTGCAATAAGGACAGGCGAATCTCTTTTCTAAGGACTTGCTTGAAATTTTTTTTCCACATTTAAAGCATTTATAAGATGCCATTTTTCTTTTATTATATTCAAGAGGTTTTATAAATTTATTCTAAATAATAAACATGCGATGCAAATTTTTTATTGCACTTTTGACAATGCCAAATTCCTTTTGACAATCTTTTTACTCCTGTTTTTCCGCAAAAAGGGCACTTCTGTTTTTTTCTTTGTTTTTCTTCTACTTTCCTTAATCTTTTCTTAAGTTTAATTCCATAACCTACTCTTGATGCCATTTTTCTTGTTTTTATTTTGGAAATGGGGTTGCCCGGATTTGAACCGGGGTCGCGAGCTCCCAAAGCTCGAAGGCTAACCAAGCTACCCCACAACCCCTTCTAAAATTAGAAAGGTTGTGGATTTATAAGCTTATTTATTTTTGCTTGCCTTTATTTTTTTCTTCTGAAGAAACTTTTTCTTTCACAGCTTCTTGCGTTTTTGCTTCCTCTTCTTTATCTTTTGCTTCTTCTTCTTTCTTTATTATCTCTTCTTGTTTGGCTTTTAATGACTCAAAATATGATTTAAGTTTTTCTAATTTTTCAGGAGAGGGTTCTATCTTTTCTTCTTCTATTTCTTTATCATAGGTTCCTTTTTTTATTTCTTCTTCTATTTCTTTTGCTTCTTTGCTTTCTATTAAAACTCCTAAACTTTGGCAACTTCCTGCAACTGATTTCACAGCTGCTTTTAAGTCTTTAGCTAACATATTAGCCATTTTGGTTTTTGCAATTTTAATGACTTGCTCTATAGCAAGATTTCCGACCTTTAATTTTTTCATCTCTCCAGAACCTTTTTCAATTGACAACTCCCTTTTTATCAATTCTGCTACTGGAGGAGAAGAAACGCGAATAGTAAAATTTTTTGTTTTTGTGTCTATATCTAATTCTACCGGAACTTTTAATCCTGAAAATTTTTTTGTTGCTTCATTGACTTCTTGTATTATTTTTCCCATATTCAATCCAAGAGGACCGATTTTCTGAGCTACCGCTGGATTTGGTTTCATATTCCCGCCTTCGACTAATAGTTTTATTATCATTTTATTCTTCAATATTTTTTTCTTCTATTTCTTCTCTTCTTAAGATTCTAAGGTTATCTAATTTGACTGTTACAGGAATCGGGATAACAGCTCCTAACAAAATAACTACTGCTTCTCCTTTCTGCTTATCTATCCTTAAAACTTTTGCTTTTTCTTTTTTAAATGGCTCTGAAATGATTTCTACTATGTCGTTTTTTTCAATTTTGATTTCTTCTAATTTTGGCTCTAACATTGGCTTAATTTCTTCATAAGAAACTGTTTTTGGCAAGATTCCTTTTATATAAGGAAGATTGAAAACAGCTTCTTCTACAACATCTCTTTCTCCTGCTTCTAAAAATATGTAACCCCTTATCCTGGGAGGTTTCGCCAAAGAGTAAACTGGCAAATTCTTTTTTTCTATTTTGTCTTGAACCATCTCTAAACTTTTCTCTTCTTTATTTGTGGTTACCTTAATTACATAAATCGGCATTTTAGCTCCAACTACCTCTCAAACTCAGAGAAGTAGTTAGTAATAATTAAAATCAGTGGTTTTTAAACTTTTCTCTGATTTGAGCGTGTTGTGATGTCTTGAATTAAGAGCTTTATTTAAAAAGACTAATCATAATAGAAATAAAAAATCCTAATAAACCAATCGCGAGAATACCTAATGCAGAAATTTTAGCTATTGATTTGAATTCTTCTTTAGTTGGCTTCCTTAAAATATGCCATACTCTTTTACATTGCAATAAAAAAGATTTGATTTTATGTGTGAGCATATAGAAAAGATGGGTGGAGGGTTTTTAAATTTTATTCATAAAATTCTATACCAAGTTCTTCTTCCATGCTTTCTCTAATCTGTTGTGCTTTTGGCTTTTCATGTCCTAATATCTGCGAGCTTTTAACACCAGTAACTATTACCAATACCCTAATTGCTTTTTCCATATCTTCTGATATGTGGGCTCCCCATATTAATTTTGCATCTGGATTTAGTTTTTGTCCAACATGTTCTATTATGGCTTTTGCTTCATCCAGACTTAAGTCGCTCCCTCCAATAATATTAACTAGGGCTCCTCTTGCATTAGAAATATCTACATCTAAAAGAGGATTATTCAATGCTTTTTCAATTGCATCCATTGCCCTTTCCTGGGTATCTGATTCTCCCATACCAATTAATGAAACCCCTCCATTTGTCATTACAGCTTTTATATCTGCAAAATCAAGATTGACAAGACCTGCTTTAGTTACTAATTCAGTAATGCCTTTAACAGCATTTGTCAAAATTTCGTCTGCAACTTTAAATGCTGTATGTAAAGGCAATTCTGGAGCAATTTCTAATAATTTATCGTTCGGTATTACAATTAAAGTGTCTGTTAAATCTTGCATTCTTTCCATGCCATACTCAGCATTTTCCAGTCTTCTTCTTCCTTCTATACTAAATGGAATAGTTACTACTCCAATAGTTAATGCTCCTTGCTTTTTAGCTGCTTCTGCGATTACTGGAGCTGCTCCAGTGCCAGTTCCTCCTCCGAGACCGCAGGTAATAAAAACCATATCACTTCCTGCTAACTTCTTTTTAATCTCATGCTCAGATTCTCTTGCTGCTTCTTCTCCTATTTTAGGGTTACTTCCAGCACCTAATCCTTGAGTTAATTCTTTGCCAATAAGAATCTTATAATCAGCATTTGTATAAAGTAAATCTTGAGCATCTGTATTGGCTGCTATTAATTCTGCTCCTTTAATCCCTATTTCTTTCATCCTGCTTACTGTATTCCCCCCACCACCTCCCACGCCAAAAACCTTTATTTTGGCAGAATGTTTTTTTAATAATTCTTCTAACTCTCTATCAATTTCAAGAAGTTCATTAGAAGTTTCAGGATAAACAGGTTCAGCTTTTTTTATTGAAGATATTTCTGCCATAAACTTTTATATTTTCCAAGTTTATAAATTTTTATTATTTTTTTTGATTATTTTTTATTGTTATTTTCAGATTTCTGATTCTTGATTTCTTTTATTTCTATCTCCATATTTAGGATTTCTTTGAATTTCTCTTTAAATGAGTTTATAATTGGAGCAAGGTCTTTTTCTGCTTTTATTATTAATTTTTTATTTTCTATTTTAAAAGGGAACTTTTTTTTGAAAAAAGCTGAAAATAATGCTTCTACTTTTTCTTTTTTTTCAGTTATTTTTCTCTTAACTTCTAATTCATAAAT
>CAYTYH010000041.1:0-4675 GCA_964441965.1 Candidatus Woesearchaeota archaeon
AAACCGGGCTACCAAATTTTCCCTAATTTTTTTAGCACTACTATTGTAAAAGCAATGCATGGTTATGAAAAGACAAACATGCTTGATGCGTTTTTTCTTTGCAATAGGGATATTACAAAAAGAAAAAAAATTTCAAACATAGATATCTGTCCCCTCATACTAAAAACTTTAGGAATTCCTACGCCGAAAGAGTGGAAGGGAAAAGCACTTTAACTTTCTTTATACTTAAATTCATAAATAATGATTATTGGTTGCTTTTTCTGGGGATCTGCAAACCATGCTTTAACAGGAATTAAAGTATCATTATGTTTTTGGGGATATTCATACATCCATTCTTTATGATTTTCAAAAATTGATAGCATCAGATATTTTGGCTTTTTTTCTTTAACAAATTCGTCTAATCCTTTTTCTCCCCAAGAATAATTTAATAGTTCTTTTTTTTGATAATGAAGTCCTTCCTGACGCACATTAAATGAATAAGTTGGCCTTTCTCCATAGTATACAATGTATGGTTGAGAATTTGAAATAACAATGTCTCCTGGATTAGAGTTTTCTTTTATCCATAAAGCTGCTTCTTTAACCTGAAGATAAGAGGTTTTTTTGATTTCAATTAGTTTATTTGCCCAGATAATATTTGGAATCATTAAGATTAAAAACAAAATTGCAATTAAGATTATTGAAGATTTTTTGTTTTTTCCTAAATATTTTTCCAAGGAAAAAAGAGGTAAAGAAGCAAGAAGAAAGAAAAAAGGAAGGGTAGATAATATGTATCTTTGCTCTATATACTCTGTAATATAACCCAAAGCCAAAAAGGGAATGACTATCCAAGAAAAAACAAATATCTTTTTTTGCAACTCCTTGCTTTTAAAAATTTTGTCAAATCCTAAAAAAAGTTCTAAAAAGAAAATGAAAGCTCCGAAGAGAAAAAGAAAAAAAATTGCCTTACCTAATAAAAATTGCCCTCCTAACATATACGGAAGGTCGCGGAAATAAGAAAACAAATTTGAAAAAGATTTTTCATCTTTTGATCCTCCTTCAAAAGAAGGATTCTCTCCAATCCTCAAATAATAGGTGACGAGATCTTTTACAGGATTCCCATAATGTTTTGAATAAAGAATAATGTGTGGTGTCATTAATAAAAGAAAAATAAAAAAAACTATCCAAAGATCTTTATTAAGAAGGAATTTAAATTTTTCTTTAAGAAAAATAATAATAAGAAAGGCTGGAACAAACATTAAAGTTTGCATTCTAGTTAAAAAAGAAAAAGCTAAAAAAACCCCAAATAAATAAAGAAATTTTTTTCCTTCTTTTAAAACATATCCTTTCCAAAAGAACAATAATGATAAAAGAAGGAAAAAACAAGCAGGGATATCTGTTAAGGGCCTGCCAACAAAAAAAAGAACAATCCAAGAAAAAGCAACACCTATGCTTGAGATAAGAGCTTTCTTTTTATCGAACATTTTAGAAAGCAATAAATAAGAGGTTAATACTATCCCAGAACCAAAAAAAACCAAACTTAATCTCACACCCGCCTCCCCCAACCCCAAAGCAAAAAATAATGCAGGAAACAATGCCCAAAAAAAACCCCTTCTATAATACCAAATATCATTTAAACCTAATTTTGGAAAAACCAGTCTTTTAGCTGTAGCCAAATAGTTGGCTGCATCATACCATAAAGGTTGGTTTAATGTTTTAAAAAAAACAAATAAATAAGCAAGAAAAGCTGTAGCTAAAACTAAAAGAAAAGCTTTATCATAATTGTCTTTTACCCATCCAAAAAAAATGTTTTTTATTTTCTTTTTTCTTCTTGCTATCTCTTTTTCTTCTTTATTTTCCATAAAGTTTCAAAGAAAAATGGCTTTTTATTTGTTTTTATTTTCAATCTGCTTCAAGAGTTTTTAAGACTTCTTTTGGAGAGATGCTCTTTGCTAACTCCTCTGAATATTTTTTTGAGAAAAAATATTTTTCTAAAAGAGGGGAAACAATTTTTTTAATTCTGCCATAATCTTCTATTTCTTGAGGAGGGGTGGAAAAAAATAAAGCAATAGTCGGCTTTTTTAGAGCTGTTGATAAATGCAAAGTGAAGGAATCTGTTGTTATGACCTTATTACATAAATCTAAAATTGAGGCAAATTCTCCGATTGTATTGTCTGGGTCGTTTGTCATTACATTAATGCCTTTTTCTTTTAATTCGTGTGAAAGTTCTTTTAATTTCTCTTTTTCTTCTGGCCCTCCTAACAATAAAATTCTGTATTTCTCTTTAACTTTTTCTATTAGTTCCTTAACTTTTTCTCTACTCCATGCTTTAGAAGGCCATCTTTTTCCTGAACCAAAATTAATGCCGAGAATTTTCTCATCTTTTATATTGTTCTTTTTTTTGAAGTTTTCTGTATATCCTTTATATTTTTCTGGGAGATTAAAAATAATCTCTTGCTTTTTGTAGGGCAAATCGCAGGCTTGAAAAATTAGTTGTTGGTATGTTTTTTTATTTTCTTTTTTGAGATGTGTTAAAAAAGCTGTTTTTAGGTATTCTTCTGCTCCTTCATTGTAGCAGGAAGTTGAGCCATTATTAAAATAGTATCCATATTTTTCACTTGCTTGAACAAGATTTGCTAATAAAGTTCCCGGAGTAGTGATTTCTAAAGAATAGAGTATATCAAATTTTTCCTGTTGAATTCTTAGAACATTTTCGATATTAAATATTAAGATTTTATCTATATAAGGGTTTGTTTCTAATAATTCTTTTCCTTCCCCGTATCTGTCTTCTACTAACCAATAGATTTTGCTCTCGGGATATTTTTCTTTTATGGCATGAAGAATAGGGGTTGTCCTTAAAACATCTCCCAATGCTCCTAACTTAATTATTAAAATTTTTTTTGAATAAGGACTAAAAAATTTGCATTCATCGCAACTTTCATAGCCCTCGCTTGTTAAAGTTTCGCAAGCATGCTCTTCATTAAAAAATCTGCACTCAGGTTTCCATTTCATCGTCGAAGGTTTATGGGAGGGGTTATTTAAAAGTTTTTTTATTCGCTCTTATTAAAAATTCTTTTTGCATTCTTCATATATCTTTTCCCAATTCCTTTTAAAGAATACTGCTTTGTCATCAATAATTATATCTGCACTCGGCTTTCCCATCTTCAATTCATGGAATTTAAGCCCCCATCCTTTCAATTGCCTAAGAGTAAAATCATATCCTTCTCGGTAAGCTGCTTCTACATCTCCATTATGCCTTCCCATAAATCGAGAGGTATAGACAACAATCCTATAATCTTCTTCATATAATCTATTTATGGTTCTTATTGCTTCTTCATATGGTTTAGCATTTTCATAATCTCCTTTTCTTTGCTCGCAAATAGTTCCATCAATATCTACAAGAATGGTTTTTCTTTCTGGGAGAGACATTTTTATCTTAAGCAAAAGTTTAAAATCTCTTTGTGTTTTTAAAGATTATGAAAGTATATATCGCGGGCCCTTTATGCTCAAAAAAAGAAAGAGAATTTTTGGAGAAAATTGATTGCCTTGTCAGAAAATTAGGATTTGACACATATTTGCCGCATAGGGACTGCGGGTTGTATAAAAACATTAAAGATATAAAAAGAATAGCAGAAAGAGATATTGAAGAAGTAAAAAATTGCGACTTAATAATAGGTGTTTTAAATGGAATAGTTGTTGGAGCAGGGACAGCATTTGAGTTGGGTTATGCAAAAAGCTTGGGGAAAAAAATTATTGGCTTAAAAACTGATAGAAAAGTTGATGAAAGTTTAGGAGACCTTTCTGCAGTTATTGTTGGAAGCATAGAGATTGTAGAGAGTCTTAAAGAATTAGAAGAAAAATTAAAGAAGATAAAATGAATTACTCTTCAGCCCTCCACCCATCTCTGTAAGTTTTCTTTTTTAATTTTATATCAAAAAAAGCTTTTAAATAAACATAAAACCTAATCATAAAAAATATTAAAGTATAAAAAACCTCTCTTAAATTTTTTGGATATTTTAAGGCAAATCCTGTTCCATATTTGACCTCGTTCCAAAAAGATTTTGTTCTTGGCATGTCTTTTGCCAAGAAGTTTAAATTTTCATGAGCTTTTATATTCCTCAATTTCTGTTTAATATAGGATTTAAAAGAGTAGTTATTTAAAACATAAACTTTTGCTTTTGGAACATATTTTACTTTATATCCTTTTTTCCAAAATAAATAAGGAATTATGGCATCTTCTGATGTTTCTAAAGGAAATCCTTGAAGTATGCCATTACGAAAAGCAAATAAATAACCAGAGCATTCAAAAAATTTTCCTTCTCTACTTAATTTTTCCCTTACTTTATGAATGCCATCAAATGCCAGATGAGAAAAATATCCAAAAAGAGTTTTTCTTGAATCTAAAGATATAGGTCTGCCTGTAACAATCCCAACTTTTTTATTTTTAAAAGAATTTAAGATTTCTGAAATTGCGTTTTCAGATACAAAAACATCTCCATCAGTCAAAATTATTATCTCATTATTGTTTTTTGAATAGATTTTTTCTAAAATAATATTTAGGGCATAACTTTTTCCTTCTCCAGGGTCTAAAAAAAATTCTATTTTTTTTGTTTTGAATTCTTTTTTAAATCTGTTTTTTAATATTTTTTCAATTTCTGAAAAAGGGTCAGAAACAATTATTTTGAATTTTTCTTTTATG
>CAYTYH010000042.1:0-4606 GCA_964441965.1 Candidatus Woesearchaeota archaeon
TTTACGGGGCCTCCCCCGTCCCATTAACGAGTCCTAGGACCCGTGAATGCACCGTGCATAAACGGGGCCTACTGTGTTTCATAAACGGGTCCCACGCTGTTGCGTAAACGAGTCCTCGCTTGTCCTATAAACGTGATTTCGGCTTTCTTGTATAAAACGTCTGTCAGATATGAGATATTGCAACCGCAGGGAGCAATTTGAGTGGGCTTCCTAAGGAGTGGCTTGTATACGCACCCGTTATATGACCGCCAAAGGTGAAGCAATAGAACGAAGTGACCGCAGTGTCATGGGGGAAGTCTTTGTTCTATTATTGAGATGCATTGCTATTTCCTCTTTCCCATGTTGGTGTTATTCCTATTTTGGTTTTCTTATTATCCATTATTAAGATACCTTCCCCTACATTAAGCGTGGTGAGTGATTCCGCATCAACACCAAAGAACTTACTATTCTTCAGTGCCTCCCTTTTGTTTTCTGCTTTCATACATAGTTTTAATGCAACATTAGATAAGATTTCATCATTGAAATGGTCGATTGTCTGAGATGCGAGTATTAAACCCACACCGAATTTCCTAAGTTCTGTTGCATATTTGTTTAAAACCGCTTTAATTCCTTGTTTTTCTGATACCAACATCTTTGCTTCATCAACAATCACAAATATTCTGAATCTCTCTTTATCTTCAATATCTCCCCGCGGTATTTCACCTAATGCCTGTAACGTGTAATAGACTTTTCTTAATAGAAGGTCAGCATAGAGAACACGTAGAGACTCCGGAAGCCTTCTCAAATGTATGTGTGTGATTTTCGGTCTTTTGATAATATCCTCAATAGAAGTTTTATTCTTCGCCGAGAATAATTTGTATTCAAAAAGATCGTCTAAATATGCTTTAAGAGTTTTTGTTATTTTATCTTCACTTGTCTTTATTTCCTGTTCAATTCTTTCGAAGGGGAGTTCTTTTGACCATGTTCGGGGATCATGAGTTATTCCTGATTCCTCATATGCCTTCTTAATTATGTCTTTCAATCGATTCCTTTGTTGAATCCCAAGGGATGGAAAATTAATTGAAATTGCATCGACAAAATCAGAAGCTGCACGTAGGGGGGTTATTTCTTCAAACTCATCATTTAATTCAAATGGATTGAAATAGTAGTCTCCATTTTCCCTAATTTTGTACGTTTGCACTTCACAGTTTGATGGTGCCATATCTCCATGAAAATCGATCATTAACACAGGAAAGGACTGTTTATTTAGCTCTGATGCAATACATCTGATTGTCTCTGTTTTTCCCGCCCCAGAGCCGCCAACAATTATAAAATGGCCATTGTTTAATTTCCCAGGCTCCCAAAAGATTTCACCTCCCTCTCCTCTCCCAAGGTATACTTTAAGTCGCCTATTGTTTAGTGGTTGAATTACAGAAGGCTGGGGTGCTTCTATTTTTGCCTCCTCAAGGGTTCTAGGAGGTTTTATAATTTCTTTAGGTAGGATATACATCTCCGTTTGTTCTGTTTCCTCTTCTACGGGAGAGGGGTGTATTTTTTTCAATTCATTAACAATCTCATCATACAATTTCGGTTTTTTGTTTATAATCATCTCAAAGATTTTATTGTCTTTCACCGCATCTAGAATAATCCAGTCGGAATCTTCTTCTTTGATATCTTTATCAAATATTCTTCTATAAACGTTATTTAATTCAGGAATTCCCATCATTGTGGTAAGGATAACCACATACTTGTTCTGGCATTTATTCTTTAAGAATTTTAGTTGTTCACCGGTTAGCCAAGGAGAGTAAATTATCCATATGTCCTTCTCAGATAACAGATTATTCATTGAATGAATCTCCCAAACCTTTGCAGCCTTGAATACTGCTTTTTCCTCAAATGACACGTGAGGATAGTGCCTTTCAACTAATTGATTAAATATCTTGCTTATCTCATCTACCATTTGTAGCTCGTTGCCTTTTCTCTCAAAAAAGTATTCTTTTAATGACTCATATATTCTCCAGTTTAAAGCTAGAACATTACCATTTTCTCCAACAATTGATGTGTATGGAATAACCCTTCCAGTCATATTCTGCTTTTCGATCCATCCGTCCTTCAGTAGTTCCTCCATGCCAACCAAGGTTTCAACTTGCTTTTTTTCAAAAAGATCATCTATTGACTTTCTAAAGTCTGGCAATTCTGGCAAAGAAATATACTCATCTATATTTTCAGCTATTGGCTGAAGGTAATGTGGAAATTCTAGCTCAGGTCTTCTATCCCATCTGTGCGTGGAACTAACCCATTCGAGTTTGTTTAGAAAGCCAAGTTTAATAAGTGTGGTATGCACTTCCGGCATTGCTACATGGGTGTTAAACGTAGCGATCAGGCATGCTCCGAATTTTTCGTTATTTAACCATATTTCAGGATTGCCCTCAAGTTTGCAAAAGAGCCAGACTATATATTTTTCTCTATCTGTTGCATTCTCCAATCTTCGTAAAACTTCATTTTTCAAAATATCATTTTCGTCAAAATATTCCCTTACCTCATGTTCTACATTAATAAAACCTCCCGAAAAATCTATTCCCATAGACTCTATTTCCTCCATCAGTTTATTGTAAACTTTTTCGGGCTCTTTTCCTCTAAGGCCATACCTTATTTTTAGGTTTTCTTTAATTAGTTCGTGACTGGGTGGTCTTCTTCTATGGATAACTGCTGACATGCTTGTGGGGTTTGTAGCCCATTGATAAAGTGCGTCAAGCATTTTAATGTCGTCTTTATACTTTCTTGCCAATTTCATTATGTCACTTCTGTATTCGTTTGTATCTGCTTTCCACTCTTTCCATTCTTTTGCTTTGAATAATTTTAATATGTCTTTGACATCTTCCTCCGTTAGATGGTAAGTTTCTGTAGATGCACGTTTTACCTCCTCACAGACGTTCTCTGGAGTCACAACTTTAAACCAATTAAGGTCCCTTCTATATCGGATTTGGTTATGATCATACTCCGACCCTCTATTAAAGTACATCCATGCTTTAATATGTTCAAATACCCTTCCTTCTTCTTGAAAGTATTGTCTGAATCTACTTAGGCATTCTCCCCTCGCCACCGCATCCTTCAATATATCTCTCATATTTCTCCGTTGCCTTCTTGCTTGTTGATAACAATTTTTATGTATGTTTACACGTTCTTTTCTGCCGTTTACCTGCCTTTCTACATACCATTCTCCATTTTCATTTCCAATTATTGTGCCTTCATAGTCTTTAAAGTCTAAACAGATTATGATGTTCTTTTTAATTAATAATGCATCTATTTGTGTTGTAGGCAATTGAATATTGCCAATTAGCCATACCTGCTCATCACTAACACATATTTCCAAGATATCAAGCAACTCCTTAAAGAAAGACCTCTCATCATCCCTCTCAAACTCATTGGCAATGTATGCTTTAACACTCATGTATTATCACCTCCTATTGTCCCTCATCTTCTCAACCTCACAATTTCAGACTTTCAAACAAAAATATGAAACACCTAAACTTTTCTTTTTTTGTCGTTATCTATATTCTTTTTTAAGATTTACCCGTGATTCTAATCATCCATCATTGGCAGGTTCGGATTTTTACTGAGCGTTTTCCCTGCATGCATAACCGTAAAGGTTCCAGGGAAGATTCGAAAAGATCTTAGGAAGACTACGGGGGAAGAGGTATGACCCCCCGGATAAGCGGCGACCCTTTATAAACCCCACCCCCCACAGTCCCATCTCATTTACGTGACCCATCTGTCCCATAGACGCAACATACCCTCCATCCCATAAACGGGGCTTACTGAATCCCAGAACTGCGTCCCGCCTGCTTCACAAGCAAGGCAGATTCAACCTATTCCATCTGTCACAGAGTCTAACATCCTGCTTTATTCTCTCCCTCTAAGAACCTGTATTATCATTTCTGCAGTGTCATCCAAGGAATCAACAAACTTTCTTCCTGGAGCAGCAGGAGAGTAAGAAAAAACACAGGGATAACTTTTCCCTTCTATGATCACAGCATCAGATACGCAGGGTATCTCCTTGCACTTTATGCTTTTAGCCCACTCCACATTTTTCCTTACATTATGCCCAAACAGCACTATAACCTTCGGATCAATTATCCTGATCTCCTCCTTCAAGAATCGGTTACAATGCTCAACAGCGTTTTTCCGTTTGTCTTCTGGACATGAACATTTAATAAGATTGGTCATCCAGACAGACAGGCTCTTCCTCATCTTGCACTCAATACATGCTTTTAGGCAATTAGCCATTCTCCCGGTCGGACTGTATAACCCAAAGACTTTTCTATCCTCCCTCCCCTCATATCTCGGATTTGGCGCCCATCCAATAAACATAACGTCCCACACCTTAGATTCATCTGCTCGTCCTGAAGGTACTCCCCTACCGAAAAGTGTCTTCCTTCTATCACACTTTTCCTTATTTGGACATTGCCTAATTTTGCTCTTTAATTCTTTCAGCATCTTTTCCTTATCCATTTCCTTTTTCACCTCTCCCGTATCTCCATCTCTTCCATAAACGTGACCCGCCTTCTGTCCGGTAAGTAAGGAGGGAGACCAATTATATTGCAACGCCCACGGACAGTTTTCTGAG
>CAYTYH010000043.1:0-4603 GCA_964441965.1 Candidatus Woesearchaeota archaeon
GGCAGCGGTCAATTTTTAACCCTTAACCTTAAAAAGTAGCCTGTCCCCTTTTTTTGTTGGGGGAAAACTCACTCCCACCTCCGGAGTAAGAGTAGGGGTTGATTATCATTTAACGTCAAATGTAAAGATACGACCCCTCAGCTTTTAATTTTTGTCAAGGGCTGACCCCTTTTTCTTCCTTGCACTTGCTCTAGAATGGAAGAGTAGTCTGCAGCAAGTTTGTCCCTATCATATAACCGCTTTACGTACTCTCTGCCTTTCTCTCCAAGGCTAACACATAGTGCTGGATCTTCTTTCAACTTTCTTATCGCAGTCGCAAGTTCTGAGGGATTCTCTGGCGTGACCGGTACACCTGCCCCAGCCTCTTCGATAATCCGCTTTGCTTCCCCTTCAACGCCAAGAATAATCGGCTTAGCCATGGCCATGCTTTCCAGCATCTTGGTGGGAATGACCGTTTTAAATATCTCTTTTCTTCGCAGTACTACCAATGCCGCATCCGATGCTTGTAAGAAGTCAGGGATTCTGCTCTTGGGTTGTTTCCCCGTAAATACAATATTCTTAAGCTTGCGTTTTTTGCTCTCTTTCTCCAGTTTTTCCCGCTCAGCTCCATCTCCGACAAGGAGAAAAAACACATTGGAATCTTCCCGCAAGAGGACTGCAGCATCCAGCACCGTTCCAAGCCCGTGAGCAACTCCTATCCCTCCTATGTAAGATACGATGAACTTCCCCTCTAAACCATACTTACGTCGAATGCTTTCGCCGTCGTTTGTTCCCGGGTTAAGGCGTTTTAGATCGACACCGTTCGGCACGACATCGATTTTCGTCTTATCAACGCCAAAAGTACGGTTCAGGTATTCCCTGAAAGGCTCAGTTACTACAACAATCCTATCGGCTCTCTTGTACAGAAAGAGGGCTAACCGCGTCAACACTCTTAACAACACTGAGTTGTTAGTCGGCCTAAATGCTGCGATTGATTCCGGCCACAGGTCTCGGACTTCAAACACAAATGGAACTTGTTTGAGCCTAGCCACAATAAACGCTGCTAGACCTGTCAGCAATTGTGGAGAAGAACCAATAACGATATCAGGCTTGCCAGTGCAGAGCCCTGCTAGCACGGCTGTTAGAAAATACGAGATGTAGTTTGAGGTACGTTCCCAGGCACTTCTGTTCGGTTTTGGCAACACCCATGTCCGTATTACGTCAATGCCATCTATTTTCTGTCGTTGGAACAGCCGGTTGTGGAACCCTTGATAAATTTTGCCATCAGGGTAGTTCGGTGTGCCGCAGATCACCGTAACATGGTGCCCCATTTGAACCCATCGTAAGCTATGCTCGTAGGATCTAGCTGCGAGTGCCCCCATTTCCGGCGGGAAATACTGAGAAAACAAAAGGATTTTAATTCCCATCTTCTCTTGCCTTGCGCACAGTTTTCGTGTTTAGGTTAACCTGATACCAGTTACGGTTCAAGTGGATATCAAACGTCAGAGGGTTCTCATCACTCGCGGTGACTTCAACCTGCTGCACTGCCCCCGGGATAAGTAGATATCCAAGACGAAGGGGAAGTTCTGCTCGGGCAGTCAAGGTGAGAATTGTGTTGGAATACCTACGCCCAAACTCCGGACAATACCAATGTTGTCCCCTGTCAAGTTTTGCTCCGCTAAAGGAGACCACCGTTAATTGCTCGCTATCTTTGGCTATTTTTACAACATCTCTCTCAGCCAATGACACAAGGGCTTCTGGATGCGGATGAATAAAGCTTTCTACCAGATGCTCCCCGCGCCCACTGATCTCATCCAGGATTAGCCAGAAGGCTTTGTCAATAAATGCTATCCATCTTGAATGGATAATCTGATCGCCTAACCGTCGATACCCATCATGCCGCCCACTAAAGAACACAGAGCAATTGTTTTTCACAAACTCCACATCAAATGGATGAGCTCTTCTAGCCACTCGAAAGCTCTTCCAGATTTCGGATTGTTCTTTACCATCAACCATTACCGTATTGTGAGCTTTAGTACTTCGGCAGTAGTCACGCATCTCGCCTTCTTCATACCCGTAGACACCAGAATCAACAACCATTGTCTCTTTCCCTATAGCAAGCTCATAACTAAATAGATCGCAATGGCCGTGGCCCGGTTGATAGGCTGGTCCGATCTTGCCGCCGTCAATGATCATACAGGAAGTTTTACTCCTTATAACATAATAACCACTATCTTTGCCTTCCCATATAGTAAAATCCATTCGTAGCTCATGTTTCTCGTACCCTATAACCGCATTAGCATAAGAGAATATTTGCTGTGCATCGGGTGCAATGCCATACGCCGAGTCATTGAACAGCGGAATCCGTCCATCGGGGAGAAGAACCTTTGTAAGGAACTCAAGCATTTGCTCTACCTTCTCCTTCAGAAAACGGTAATCCGCTGATCCAGGAGCAAGCCAAGATAGACAATCAAGATAATCACCGAGAACTATGCAGTGATACATGGGGCTGCGTTCAAAGTGCCCCCCGTCGGACAGGATCTGCTCTTGTGCTTGGGTTTTCAAGAGCTTTAAGCCGCGAGCTGTCCAAGATCCCTTCCCCAAGAGCCTTCCAGCGAAAAAGAGGGCCTTTGCATTTGCAATCAGGTGATTACACAACAGGTCGAATTCCAGGTGCCTGACCAAGTAAGACGCTTGATAAGAGAGACTCCTCAAAAAGAGATTTCTGAAAGGCGGATCCTTCTCCAAGTCGTCACGGAACAACATATAGCAATACACCCAATTAACGATACGAAGGGAACTGGTGTACGGGTGCCAGGCATCCCCTGCTACAACCTGGTTTTGCGTAATCCAATCCTCTATTATGCTTCTGAAACTATCGTAGTATCGTCGCTCTCCCGTGTGTCGATAGGTAACACCCAAAGCAAAGGCGTAATCGAAATAGTGCAGATTGAATCGCCATAATCGACTGCGTTCTGGATCGTTCCATCTTATCCCGTTCTTATATTCAGCTGGTTGATTAAGAAAGAGGAATCGGTTCTCACTGACCCGTAACGCGACTTCTTTGCAGGTATTCAAGTCACGACGCGCAAGAATCTGGGAGATAGGTATCAAGTCTTCTGATACTTGGGGTGTTGGGCCTCTCGCTGGGGAAAACCGCCTGGGAAAGAAATGAGTCTTGATCTTGGTCAGCTTTCGGAAGCGATGCCATACTTGAACTGGCTGTAAGTAACGTCCCGTACGATAGTAGAGCATCAGCTCCCGGACCAGATTACCCATGCCACCCGATGGAAGACTGAATGCCATTCATCATCCTCCTACCCCAAGCAGCCTCACGTTAAATCCGGCTGCCCTCCACTTCTCGAGGTTTAAGCATCGTCTGGTGTCGAGAATTTGTTTAGTCCTCATTAAATTTCCTGTTTCCTCTGGTGAAAGCTGCTTAAATTCATCGTGGTCGGTTATCAAAACGGCGCAGTCCGAGCCCCTCAAAGCCTCTTCCAACCCCAACAGCTCATACCCAAAATTCCTCACATGGGAATCATAGATTCCCAAGTCATACCCTCGCTTCTCAAGCATATCTATTATAGCGATCGCCGGGCTCTCCCTGGTATCGTCAACGTTTCCCTTGTACGCTACACCGAGCACCGTCACCTTGGGATTCGAGATCCCTTTGATCATTTCCTCAATCATGCTCACAACAAATTGTGGCTGCTCATCGTTAATCTCCCTGCTCAGGCGGATCAATTTGGCAACTTGAGGAGCCTTCTCCACCACAAACCACGGGTCAACTGCCAAACAGTGCCCACCAACTCCCGGCCCTGGACTCAATAGATTGACGCGGGGGTGCTTATTGGCCAGTTCGATGACTTCCCAAACATTCATCCCTAACTTCATGCATATCCGAGAGAGCTCGTTTGCCAGGGCGATATTCACATCTCGATAGGTGTTCTCTATAACTTTCACCATCTCCGCAGTTGTTGCATCTGTAAGGTAGATTATCCCCGACACGAACGTGCTGTATAGATCCTTAGCCTTGACAGCAGATTCAGGATTAATTCCCCCGATGATGCGGTCATTCTCGATGATTTCTTTAAGAATATTGCCTGGAAGAACCCTCTCCGGGCAGTGAGCCAGATAGAAGTCCTCACCTGCCCTCAACTTGGTCTGCTCTAATATAGGAATAAGTAATTCCTCTGTGGTCTTGGGCGGGACTGTCGATTCAAGAATGACTAAGTTACCTCTTTCCAGATAGGGCACGATGGATTCAGCGGCCGATTTCACGTAGCTCAGGTCCGCCTCCCTGTTTTTTAATGGTGTGGAAACAGCAATGATAAACGCATCAGCTGTTTCCGGCCTAGTACGCACCACCAGATTTCCAGACTTAATCGCTGCTTGCACGAGAGTATTCAAGCCAGGTTCTTTGATGTGAATACCTCCATTGTTGATTGTGCCCACTACTGCTGCGTTAACGTCGACACCGACAACCGAAAAACCATGAGTGGCTAGTACTGCTGCAGTTGGAAGACCAATGTAGCCTAAGCCTAAGACACATATCTTTTTCATTAAGTCCTCCCTAGTATAATATTCACTATAGTGAATATGTAGTTGACTTTATGTTCTTTGT
>CAYTYH010000044.1:0-4556 GCA_964441965.1 Candidatus Woesearchaeota archaeon
GCCTGTAACAAGCAATAGGTTTAGGCAATTTACTCAAGCAGATGTTGATATTGTTGGCTCAAGAATAAAAGAAGAGGCAGAAATTTTAGCTTTAACTTCCCGCATCTTAAGGGAGTTGAAAATTAAAGCAGAGTTTAATGTAAATAATAGGAAATTATTGAATGAGATTTTAGATAAGCAAGGGATAAAAAATAAACAAGAGGTTATAAGGATAATAGACAAATTAGATAAAAAATCTGAAAAAGAAGTTAAAGAAGAATTAAAGAAGTGCAAAGCCGAAAATCTATTGACAATATTCAAAAAACCCAAAAATTATTTTGAAAAATATAAAGCTTATTCTGAAATTAAAGAATTAGAAAATTGGTGTAAGTTATATGGAGTTAAAATCAATTTCCAACCATCTCTTGCAAGAGGCCTGTCTTATTATAATGGCACGATATTCGAGATAAAAACAAAGAAAATGAAAGAAACAATTTGTGCTGGTGGCTCTTATCTTGTTAATGGAATTCAAAGCACAGGAATTTCTTTTGGTATAGAGAGGTTAAGCAAGTTAGCTAAAATCGATTTGAAAAAGGAACAGGTTTTGATTTTAAGTATTGGCAAGGATGATAAGGCTGTAAAATTAAGCGAGAGATTGAGGGATAAAGGAATTTCTTGTTTAGTAATGTATGGAAGACCAACAAAAGCTTTAGAATATGCCAATTCCAAGAGAATTGAGAAAGTTCTATTTGTTGGCGAAGAAGAAGTGAGAAAAGGCAAGTATAAGTTGCGGGATATGAGAACTGGGAAGGAGGTTTTAGTTGATGAGGAGGGGGTGGGTGATAGGTTAAAATAATTTTAGTTAAATTTAAATGAGGTCTTTTCTATGGAGCAGATAAAAATAAGCGAAAAAGTTTATTTGCTTAGGTCTGAAGGAGGATGTTTTAGCTATTATCTTGATGATAAGAAAAAAATATTAATTGATGCTGGAGTGTTTTTTAAAAAACCTGTAGATTTGATTATTATTACTCATTGCCATTTTGACCATATACTCTTTCTTAGTGAGCTAAAAAATTTGAATAATTGTAAAGTCGGTTGCGGAGTAAAAGAAAAAGAAGCTATAGAAAAATTAACTGAGAAGACATTATTAGAATATAGCCCTAAAGATTTGTTTCCTACAAAGATTGATTATGGGTTTAAAGAAGGGGACATTATAAAAAGCGGAGATTTTGAATTGCAAGTTTTAGAAACCCCTGGACATACTGATGGTTCAATCTCTCTATTTGATGAGAAAAAGAAGATTCTTTTTTCTGGAGATGCGTGGTTTGGAAAGGATGTTGTTGGAAGATGGGATTTTCCTAGCGGTTCAGAAAAAGAGAGCAAGAAAACTCTCGCAAAATTAAGAAAATTAAAACCAAGAATTCTTTGTCCTGGCCATTAATCTTTTTATTTATTTTTAATTCCTACAACCTGTATATGAGGGTATGCAAACTTAACTTTCTTTTCTTTTCTAATTGTTTTAAAAATCTCTTCAGTTATTTTAGAATTGATTTCCTGCCTTCTGCTTGCGAGAGTATAATATCTAATTCTTACATCTACCCCTGATGGCTGGAAATTAACCCTAACAAAAGGTTTTATAGGAACCTTTTCAATAAAATCTTTAGTCATTTTTTCTGCAATCCTTTTCCCAATCCCTTTTGCCAGTTCGATATGGCTGTCATAAGTTATAGTAAAAATTACCTCATCAAGGATATATTCGTTTTGAGAAGTGTAATTAATAACATTCTGTTCAAATAAAACTGAGTTCGGAATTATTATAATTCTGCCAGAAGTTTCCTCCCCTCCAATAGTCCCTCCAAACTCACTCAAATAAATATGAGTTAAAGTTATATTGATTACATCTCCTTTGACTTTTCCAATTATAATTCTGTCTCCAATTTCAAAAGGTTTTGTTATTATAACCATAATCCAAGCAGCAATTCCAGTTATCGGTCTTTGAAGAGCCCAACCTAAAGCTGCTGTCAATAAACCGGCTGTAATTCCTATACTTAATAATCCTCCTGTTAATGAAAGCACAATGAAAATAATAGTTAAGAAAATGAATAAATAGCTAATTAAATTTATAAACATGATAACATTATGCTTTATTCTCTTTGTTTTTGCTCTTTTTAGAAGTAATCTTTTGATAAAAGTATTTAAAAAAATATAAACTGCGATAACTGCAAGTATTCCTATTCCTATTCTTATCAAGTTTGTCATATTTATATTCTCTAAAAATGTCATTTTATTTTTACATACTTTTTATTTAAATATTTAACTTAAATTACCTTTTATTATCTCGCTAGGAATATCAAAAAAATTTGCGAGAGGATTATCGAAACCAGTTTCTTGGGAGATTTTTTCTTCATTTTCTATTTCCTCTTCAAATTTTTTATTTAATTTCAATCCACCTTGCTTTTTATAGTGCGAATATAACCATATCCATATTTCATCAAAGTGTTTTTCTTGTTCTAAAAATAATTTTTTTTGCGTGTCTAAATGAAGGCAGGGAAGAAAGCATGCTATTTTCTCTTCTTTTTTGTTTCCTGTTAATTCCGAATAAGAGATTCTGCTTTGTTTCTTTTTAAAGGCTGTGATAATTTTAGCATAGATGCTTTTTATTCTATCCTTTATATTAACCTTGTGTTTTGGTATGACAATATTAAGATTTTTTTCTCTTACTTTTTGTTCTATCTGTCTTTTTATTCTTCTTGTTTCAGTTTTCATTGCCTTGTTGAGTGCAGCCATTAATTCTTCTAAAGAAAGCCTCTTATATCGTGGTAGCGGGGTTTTTGGGTAAAGGGTTGGAAGCGAGGTCTCGTCTATTTCAATTTTCTCTTCTGATTCAATCTCTTCTTTTTTACCAAAAAGAATTTCGTCTATGCTCTTAAGGTGTTTGTTAAGCAAAATTTCAGATTTTAATCGTAAAAGAATGGATGCAGCCAATAATACCTTGCTTGATATGAAAAAATTAGCTTCTTCTAATTCTCTAATTCTTTCGAGATATCTTTGAACTAGCAAAACAATGTCAATGTTCCAAGGATCAAGTTGTTCTGAATTTACTAAATCATAAATTATAGCCTGCCAACCAACTTCGTTTTTCATAAGCAGGTCATACAACTCTTTTTCTCCGAGTTTTAAATTTTCAAGCTCCTCTTTTCTCTTCTCCATTATATAGTTTTGAGTAGCATAATCCTTATAAACTTTATTACTTTAATGTCTTTAAGATTAAGGGAAAGAGTTTGGAATTTGTTAAAATTAATTTGAGAGATATTTAGCAAGAAGGGCCTTTTTGGCAAGATAAAACATATATTGTTCAAAAGTGATGTAATTTTAAAATAGTAACACAACCGAAAGATTTAAAAACCCTGCTTACATAATATTATTATCACCTCTTTTTCCCCGGAAGAGGCAGTTCAGCAACTCTTTTGATCTGCTGAACTTGCTTCTTCTAGGGTTTTAAAAAATTCATTCTATTGATTTTTCAATTATTTCTTTGAATTTTGGCAAATCTTCAACACTAATTTTGGCTCCAGTGGCTTCTTCATGGCCTCCACCAGTAGCATTTTCTAAATTTTTCAGGGCATTTAAAGTAATTTTTTTTGCATTTTTGCCCCTAATAGAAATATTTGCTTTTGCTCCTTTTATATAAGCAACAACTATTAGTTTGTTTGGAAATCTGTATGATAATTCATTAGCTATTTCTCCAGATAAGGATAGACTTCCTCCATACTGAAAATAAAGAATTTTTTTTCTCGAGAATTTTTTTGCTTTTTCTATTAATTTTTGATATCTCCTGTTAATCTGGTTGAATCTGAAAAGAAGACGGTTTTTTGGGCTTTCAACTAAGATTTCTCTTGGATTCTCTAATTTTAAAAGGTATTTGATCATTTTAATCACATTGCTTGTTCTGTCTTTTAAGGCAAAATTCATTATTCTTGCTATTTTTCCTATACCAGTTTCATAGACAACTTCAAAAGCTGTTTTGACTTTTTTACAGAGGTCTGGATTTTGTTTTCGAAAATCCTCGTAAAATTCTGGCAAGAAATTGTCTCCTATGCATCCAGAGACAGCAAGCCACATGTCTTTCTTTTTTTCAGTTGCTTTCCATGCTAAATAAGTTACTGGCTCAAAACTCTTTTTTTGGTTTTTGGCTGGATTATAATAATAAACTCCTTCAGCATTTATGTGATCAATTTGGTGGTGGTCTATCCATACGATAGGGATATTCATATTTTGCGCTTCTTTAATAAATTGTTTTGAAACAAGAGGTTTGTCTAAAATGAAGATATAATCTGGATTTAATTCGTATAATTTTCTGACATAGCTTTCATTTAATTCTGGAAAACTTTTGATTGGGACCCCTTTTCCTTTGTTATAAGCTCGCGCTAATAATAAGAAAGAGCATAAACCGTCTGCATCATTGTCAAAAAAGAATAAAGGGTTTTGCGCTTTTTCAAGATGCTCTTTAATTTCAGAAATTTGCTTATTTGTTAGCATTGATGAATAAGATTTTTTGCATTTTTAATCTTTTTGTT
>CAYTYH010000045.1:0-4543 GCA_964441965.1 Candidatus Woesearchaeota archaeon
CATACAACCTGTCTTTCTGCTTTAATGCTTGCAAAATTAAATTTAGAAAAAAATAAAAAAGGCAAGTATTTTGCAATTGGAAAATGTTTTAGAAATGAAACAATTGACTCTACTCATTCTTTTGAATTCAACCAGACTGAAGGGATTGTAGTTGATAAAGAAGCTAATTTTAGGCATTTGCTTGGCTATTTAAGAGAGTTCTTTAGAAAAATGGGTTATGAAAAAATCAGGTTTGCTCCTGCTTATTTTCCATATACAGAGCCAAGTGTTGAAATTTCAGTATGGCATCCCTTCTTTAATAAGTGGCTTGAATTAGGAGGGGCAGGAATTTTCAGACCAGAACTAACAATTCCTTTGCTCGGCGAACATATTCCAGTTCTTGCTTGGGGTCCTGGCTTTGACAGAATCATTATGGAATATTATGACATAAAAGATTTGCGAGACTTTTACAAAAATGATTTAAATCAGTTAAGAAAAATGAGATTTTGGCTAAGATAAAATGGCAATAGTAAAATTTCCAAGAAAAGAATTTGAAAAAGCAGTGGGAAAAATAGACGAAAAAATGCAAGAAAAAATAAGCATGTTTGGAACACCTTTAGAAAGTTTAAGTGATGATGAAATTGAAATAGAAATTTTTCCTAATAGGCCTGACCTCTACTCATTACAAGGATATTTAAGAAGCTTCTTGGCATTTTTAGGAAAAAAACCAGGATTAAAATCATACAAAGTTCACAAGCCAGAAAAAAATTATGAAGTGAGGATTGACAGCTCTGTTAAAAATATCAGACCATATACCGCATGTTCTATTGTCAAAAACCTAAATTTTAATGACGAAAAAATAAAAGAGATTATAGATATACAAGAAAAGTTGCATTTAACTATTGGAAGAAAAAGAAAGAAACTGGCTATAGGAATCTATCCTCTCGAACACATAAAATTGCCAATAACTTTTAAAGCAGAAAAGCCAGAAAAAATAAAATTCCAACCTCTTGATTTTCCACGAGAATTAAATGGGAGACAAATCTTACAACAACATCCTACTGGAAGAGAATATGCTCATCTCCTTAAAGGAAAAGAAAAATTTCCTATATTTATTGACTCAGCAGGAGAAATATTAAGCATGCCTCCTATTATTAACTCAGAAAAAACAGGAAAAATAACAGAAAAAACCAAGGATGTATTTATTGAATGTTCTGGTTTTGATTTTGAAATTTTAAAAAAAGCTCTTAATATTCTTGTAACAATGCTTGCTGACATGGGTGGTGAGATATACCAAATGAAACTTCACTACAAAAAAAAGGAAATAACTCCTGATTTAAAACCTGAAAAAATGAAAATTTCAAAAGAAAGAATAAACAAACTTCTTGGGTTGAATTTGAATGATAAAGAAATTAAAAAATTACTTGCAAAAATGGGTCATAATTATATTGTCAATAAAAAAGAAGTAGAAATACCTCCTTACAGAACAGACATAATGCATGAGGTTGATTTAATTGAAGATGTAGCAATAGCTTACGGTTATTCTAACTTTGTTCCAGAAATACCGAATATTCCAGGAATAGGAGAGGAAAATAAAAAAGAAATCAAAAAAAGAAAAATTGCAGAAATTTTAGTTGGTTTGGATTTGTTAGAAATCTCTACCTTGCACCTTCTAACAAAGAGCGATTTAACAAAAGGAAAAATAAAAAACACAATAGGAGTGAAAGAAAGCAGGTCAGATTTTAAATTTTTAAGGCCAAATCTCCTCATTCCTGCCTTAAAAGTTTTATCAGAAAATGTTGATGCTGAATATCCTCAAAAAATTTTTGAAATAGGAACTGTTTTTAGAGAAGATAAAAATCAGGAGAGCGGGATAAAAGAAACAGAACACCTTGTAATTGCCCTAACTCCTGGCAACTTCACGCAATTAAAACAAGTTTTAGAATATCTTGCTAGAATGCTGGGAATAAAAATAAAAATTGAGGAAGGAGAAAAAGAAGGATTTATAGATGGAAGAACTGGAAAAATAATCTTTGAAGAAAAAGAGATAGGCATAATAGGAGAAGTCCATCCTTCACTTCTAAAAACATGGCATTTAAAAATGCCCCTCGCATGTTTAGAAATGAGTTTGGAAGAGATATTTGAAAAAATATAGTCAACCCAAATACCCTTTTTCCTTTTTTTCAGCCTTTTTTTCCCAAGATTTTTCTATGCATGTTAAAATCTCGCCAAACTTATTTTTAATTCCTTGCCACTCCTTGAAAAACCTTTTGATAAATTTAGCTTCTTCCTTCTCATCAGATTGGTTATCTAATTTTAAAGAAAGAATCTCGTTCTTGCCTAATTTATAATAAAGCTCTTCTAACAATTTTCTTTCTATATGGTTCATATTTTTAATCAAAGCCAAAAAAATCAAAGGAGCGTTTGAAGGGTTCATAAACATCTCAATGACCTTGAAATAGCTGACATTTTTTTCTATCATACACCTTCTAATTTCCCTTAATAAAAACTCGCTTTCTCTTCCCTGCAACTTTTCAATTTCAAAATCTTGGTTCATATCTTTAAATTTAGGCAGGCCATACTTTTTTCTAAATTTCTCATATTCTTTTTTTAAAATTTTCAAATCCTGCATTTTTTCCATTTTTTAATCAAAAAAAACAAATTTATAAATATTTATATTTTTGTAAGATTATAAAAGCCTCTGTAGCTCAGTGGTAGAGCGCAACCTTGGTAACTATTCAGCACAAAAAGGTTGAGGTCGCGAGTTCGATTCTCGCCAGAGGCTTATCCTTTCAAATCAATCTCGCAAAAAATTATTTTTCTTCTTTAGGATTAGGAAGCCAGTCAAATTTGATGACATAACCAGCCAAATTTTTAGAATTGTCAAAAAGTTGTTTTATCCAAGTAAAATATGAAACTGCCAATTCTTTTCTTGC
The DNA here is from genome assembly GCA_964441965.1 of Candidatus Woesearchaeota archaeon. Classification (GTDB taxonomy): domain Archaea; phylum Nanobdellota; class Nanobdellia; order Pacearchaeales; family GW2011-AR1; genus CAYTYH01. The sequence goes on from CAYTYH010000045.1 coordinate 2,916, forward strand.
CTCTGGATTTTTCAAAAAAAGATTTTTTTCAGAAATAATAAAAAAAGCTCCTAACAAAAGGAAAAAAATAATAAACAAAACTATCTTCATTTTAACTCCTTCTAAAATTTAAGTGCCGCCACTCCAATCCATTTTAATTGCATTCCCAATAATATTTCTAACATTTTTAATCGCATGACCTAACCATTTAAAATATGTTTTTCCAGCAGTGACTAATCCGTCAAATGTTTTTAAATTCGCATTTGTTTTTGAAATAATAAGAGTGCCAGTAACATAAAAGAAAATTATTAGAAGTGTTACAAGAATAATATAAAACTTGTGCTGCATTTTTTTTGCTGTTAGGAAAAAATATGCTAAAAATATTAATGCTATCAATATTACCCAATTAATCATTTTAGCCTCCTTTTCTATAAAAATAAAAGAACCAGAATTTAAATAATTTACTACATTCCAAATTAGTTAAATTTTTAAGTTTTTTAAATCTAAATAATTTATAGCCCTGTAGTTTAGTGGTCAAGAATACGGGACTCTGGATCCCGGGACCCAGGTTCGAATCCTGGCAGGGCTATTTTTCTTTTGGATTAAGATTTATGGTTATTCTGTCTATATTTGCTATTATCTCTAATTTGCTTCCTTTTCTTATTTCTCCTAATTTTGTTCCCTCGACATAAGGAAGCCTCAACCTGCCTATTCCATCAATTTTGCTTTTATAATGCTCTTTAGCAAAAGCCAACCTCTCCTCGTCATGAGGTGGCAGTTCTCCTATTTTTCTTAACCCTTGCTTATAAATAGATATAGGGAGAATATCAAGATAATCTCCTCCAGGATAATAAATGCATACCTCGCTCTTCTTTTCTATTTCCATACTCAGCAGGAAATCAGAAGGTATCAAAATCCTTCTTTTATCATCTATACTTCTTATTGCTCTTCCTGTCCTTGTCTCTAAAGAATCATTTTTTGACCTTGCCATCTTGTTTTATTAAAAGAGGGGTTTTTATATCTTTTTGTTTTTCTTACTAATTTGCTTTTTACTCCCAAAATTCCAAAAACTTAAAAACACGCTCTTTTTTATAAAAACATGCCTCTGTAGTCTAGTGGCCAAGGATACGAGCCTCTCGCGCTCGAGACCCGGGTTCGAATCCCGGCAGAGGCATTTTTCTCAAATCGCGAAAATAGAAAGATTTATAAACAAGTTAAGTTTACCTAACTTATGAAAAGAAAAAGAGCAGGAGAAGATTACTTAAGAGTAATATATGAGCTTGATGACGGTGAGGGAGTCAAAAGCATAGATGTTGCCAAAAAATTAAAAGTAACGAAAGCAAGCGTATCTGAAATGTTAAGAAAACTATCAAAAGAAAAACTAATAAAAATTTCTCCTTACTCAAAGATTTTCCTTACAAAAAAAGGAAAAATTCTGGCTGAAAAATCATTTGAAAAATATTTTACAATTAAAAAATTTCTTAAAAAAATATTTGAATACGAAAATGAGAAAGCTGCCGAAGAAAGCCATGAACTCGAGCATGCTTTTTCTGAAGAGTCTGTAGAAAAAATAAAGGAACTTATGGAAGGGAAAACCTTAAAAGAACCTAGCGAGATAATAAGGCCGAAACCTTCTTATGTAGGGTGAT
>CAYTYH010000046.1:0-4493 GCA_964441965.1 Candidatus Woesearchaeota archaeon
TCCCTCTTCTTTCATCTTTTAAGCCGCAAAATTCTAATATTGAACTTAGACTCATTGAGCTTTTCCCCTTTTCTGTTTTAAATTTCCCATATTTATCTTTGTAAATTAAATTTGCAATAGTATGCAAGTCAATTGTTCTTTGTCCAGTTATTTTTCTAAATTTATCATGTATGCCATATCTAATGCACTTGTTCTGGATAAATGACATATCCCACCCAATATTTTGTCCCATAAGTATCCTCTCATCAAATCTCTTCAGCCATTCTAAAAATCTCTCAATTAATTCTTTTTGACTCTGCTTTTTACTATCTCTCATTTCTTCCTCTCTCTTTCCTATTACTTTCAAAGCTTCTTCAAAAATTTCATCTTCATCATCAATTCTTGCCTCTTCTAAAAACTCTTCCTTGCTCTCTAAATCTAAAGCTCCGATTTGCCATATCCCGCATTTTCCTGAATCTAATCCGCTTGCTTCAATATCTAAAACTATCATTTTCCCTCCTTGCTTTTTTCTTTTTTATTTTTCTTTTCAAATTCTTCTAAATCTTTAATTGCCTGCTCTGTATATATTGTTAGTCTTCCTAAAGGATAGAGGTCTGCTAATCTAATTTCAGAAACTTTTCTCACATCAAACATTTTTGTTTTAAATTCCTCGCTATTTCCTATAACTAACAACATCCCAACTCTTTTTTTGCTTTTCAACAAAAATTCATAAAGGTTAGAAAAATTTTCTTTTAAATTTTTTAAAAAATTTTTTATTTTTAATTTTAATAAATCGCTCTTAATAATTAATGGCAATCCAATTTTAATCTTCTCTTCTTCAAGAGTCGCGTATCTTTTTTTAATATAATCAAAAGATGCAGTGGCGGCAATAGCAGATTTGTAAGCTATTAGCTTCTCTTTCTTGTTAATTTTTAATTTTTTAAGAAAATGTTCTATTTTTGGAGGATGCGCCCTCCTCCCCCCTCTTGTTCCAGCAACTGTGGCTCCAATCCAATAAAATTGCGTTCCTCTTCTCCACAATATTTTTCGCGGAACTCTGCTTATCCCTCTCCCATAAGAAGTTTTCCACCTATGTCTTTGATGTCTTATTTTGCCAGAAGCAGAATATAATTTTCCAGCTAAAAAATATGGAGCATAAGGTTGCCATCTCTTTTCTATTTCATAAACTTTTTGACAGATATCTTCTCTTATTTTTGAAGAGAACAATTTAGGCAATTCTATTTCTTTATTCTCTCCAACTATTTTTGCTTTCATTTTGCCAATTTTATAAACTCATATTTCTTTTTTTCTTGTTTTTTTGTTTTTCTTAATGGAACTGTTAATAATAGTTGCCTTTTTCTAGAGCCAGGAACACTTCCTTTTAAGACAATATATTCTGTTTTTATTTTTCCATAACTATGCCATCCTTCTTTTGGATTGATATCTTTTTCAGAGATTTTTCCAAGTGTTATAATTTTGCTATTATATTGTATTCTTGAAAAGAACCCTAATTGTCCTGCCATCGGAGCTCTAAAAAGAGTGTGTGCAGGATGCCATGGCCCTATACTCCCAGGCCTCCTCCTCCCTTTCTCAGATTTGTGCTGTTTTAAAGAAATGCCAAACCTTTTTACTGGTCCTTGTGTTCCTTTTCCTTTTGTTACTCCTCTTATATCTACTAACTCTACATCCTTTAAAACCTCGCTTGGATAAATTTCTTTTCCTATATGTTCTTTTATAAATTTAAGTTTATCTTCCAAACTTCCAGATAAGGCAATTTCAGCCAAGTCAGGAGTTTTTTTTATTCCTGTTTGCTTAACTAATGAATATACAATAACTCTTATATCATCATAATCTCCAACTTCCTCTATTTTCAATTCTTTTTTTTCTTTTGGCAATTTAACTTTCCTTTTTAATTCCTTATCATCTCCAACCACAATTTCTTTGACAACCAAATTGTTTTTATAAAATCTAACAGAAAAAATTTTAAGTGGAGGCATTTCAAGGATTGTTGCAGGAATAACAATTTTTTTATCTTTTGTTAAAGAATTAGGAGTTAGGTCCTTAACATAACAAGAGCACATCCCAACTTTATAAGCAATCACCCCCATTAGACCTTCTTTATCATGAGAAAGAGCTTTCCAGTTCACTCTAGGAATAATCTTTCTTGCTCTCTTTCTAGGCCAAAATTGTAATGAGCCTGACCTTGGCTGACTTTTTCGTGGCATATTTTAACTAAGTAAAATTTATTCATTTTACCTCACCAAGCATTACACCGACTTATTTTTAAAGAAAAACTTGCTTTTTAAAACTTATGCTTCAAATTCCTTTTCCTTAATTTCTTCTCTTCCATCTATTTTAAGTTTCCTGATTATCTTGCCTTTTCTTTTTGTTTTTTTCCTCATTAATTCAAAATCTTTTTCATTTTCTGGAATTACTAATTCATTAATCTCATAACTATGTTCTATTCTGCATTTTTTACATTCAGGAACATCCCAACAAAATGCCTCTCTTATCTTTTCCCATTTATCTAATTCTGCTTCTAAGACACAAAATTTATCATCTATTTTCATCTCACCAGACTTGCCAGGTTTAGGCAATCTTTTTTTGATTTTTAAATCAACCTCTCCTTCTGCATCTAATAACATATAATAAGCTTTTTTAGCAATATCCTTAATTTCCTTTCCTTCCAAATCCTTCACTTCATAAACAAACAAATTAGATTTCTTTTTTTCATTAGGAAAGTCCAGCTTTTCTTTACTCAAAATAATTCCAGAAAACCTAACATTAAAATCTGATGCAAATAAAACAAAATCATTACTGTACTCAAAACTCCCTGACAGTTTTATTTTTTTTCCTTTTTTTAAAACAAGAATGGCTCTTCCACCATATCTTCCTCTTCCAAATCTTACGAATTGATTATGAACTTGCTCGTCTATTTTATCTTGAAAAATCTTCTTTATAAAACAATCCATTTTAACGAAGGGTTTTTAAATTCTGTTGCTTTATAATCTTTATGATAGACGGCTCATTTAAAAAATTATCTATTGCTATTATTTTAGCAATCTTTTTAATCTTGACATTTCTACTTTTGAAGCCAATCGCAATTTCTATTATTACAGGATTAATTTTAGCTTATATTTTTTATCCCAGCTATAAAAAAGTTCTCTCGCTTGTGAAAGAAAAAAATCTCGCAGCATTAATCATCATCTTTATGACAATCCTTATTATTTTTGTTCCGTTGTGGTTCTTGCTTCCTCTAACAATAAAACAGATGTTTGACCTTTACCTCTATCTTCAAAAAATAGATCCTTTTAATCTTTTAAAATCAATTTTACCTTCTTTTGTTTCTTCAGAAGTTTTAAGAGATATGGCCTCTTATTTAAGCCAATTTATCTCAGACATAGCGTCTCGTTTGTTATCTTCTTCCTCCAATATTTTCTTAAATTTGCCTACATTTTTACTTAAATTAGCAATTGTTTTATTTGTATTTTTCTTTGGGATGAGGGATGCAGAACTATTTGGAGATTATATTAAAAGCCTTTCTCCTTTTTCAAAAACAACAGAAAAAGAATTAGTTAAAAAATTTAAAGACATCACTTCCTCAGTAATTAGAGGTTATGTTTTAGTCGGAATCTTACAGGGTATTCTTACTGGCATCGGTTTAGTTGTTACAGGAGTTCCAAATTCTTTATTGCTAACAGGAATTGCCATACTTGTTTCTATCATTCCAATTTTAGGAGCATGGTTAGTGTGGCTTCCAGCCTCTTTATATTTAATCTTCTCACAAAAATTATTTTTTGGAATCGGACTTTTCTTATATGGAGCAATATTTATTTCTTGGGTTGATAATATTATTAGGCCATACATTGTATCAAAAAAGACAAAAATTCATTCAGCAATAGTTTTAATAGGAATGGTTGGCGGTTTAATGGTTTTTGGAATGTTGGGTTTAATAATTGGTCCATTAATTCTTTCCTATCTTCTTTTACTTTTAGATGCCTATAGAAAAAACAAAATTCCTGGTTTGTTTTCCTCTTCAAAATAAAGAGCTATTTCGTTAAGAGGGGTTTAAAGTTAAAATCAAGAATAAAAATAAAGAAAAATTTGTCAAAAATTTAACAACTCAAAACAGGACTCTTCTTCCTGATGTGTGGAATTAAGATATTTGCTTTTTCTTCTATTTTTTCGTCTGAAATAGAAAACTTAATCGCATCCATATTTCTAAAATTAATAATTTCCATCTTCGCTTCTTTTATGTTAGAGAGATTTATTTTTCTTGAGAAGATTTTTGATAAAAACTCAGAAACATTTATAATCTGCATAGCAACCAAATTATAATTCTTGTCAAAATCCAAGATTATATTTCCTAATTCTACTGCCCCCGCCGATTTTTTATTTTCCAAATAGACAAATAAATCATCGTTTTTTGAATCATAATCAAAATTAAACTTTTCCATCTTAACCTATTGCTTTTTGCCAATCCCTATTTATTTTAATGATTGTAACTATAATAA
>CAYTYH010000047.1:0-4300 GCA_964441965.1 Candidatus Woesearchaeota archaeon
AATTTTAACTCTTCTAACTCTTGCTTCAATTTCAAAAGTTTCTGATTATTTATCTCTATTTCCTTTGTTATCTCTCCTTCATTAGAGACAAGCAGGTCTATTTGTTTTTTATTCTTGGTTATATTTTCATTAAATTTTCTTACTATATTTTTTTTGTAGCTTTCATCAACATTTTGCAAGCAAGTAGGGCAGAGTTTTAAAGAAGAAATCTGTTCAATTAATTTCTGGTCTTCTGCAATTTTTGTTTTTAATGAATTAATTTTTGCAGAGATCTCCATAGATATCTTTCTCTTATTTTCTATTTCTTTTTCATTATTTTTTATTTCATCTTCAATTTTTTGAAGAGTCTCCAAGTCAAAGGTTGTTTTTTTTGCTTCCTCAATTTGTTTTTCTATAGAAATTCTTTCCCTCTCAACGTTTATAAGAAGCTCTCTTTTTCCCACCAACATAATTTTTGTCTTTTCTATTTCTCGTTCATATTTTTCTTTTTCTTTAATTTTAGACTCTATTTCCTCAACATCTTTCTCTCCCTTGATTCTTGCTTCTCTTCTTTTTTCTAATTCTAAAGATAATTTTAACAATTTTTCTTCGAGTTTTTTCAGCTCTTGTTTTTTTTCCTCTAGTTTGTCTCTCATTTCCTTTAGATTTTTTATTTGTCCTTCGTATTCTCTTGCTTTCTCTCTTAACCTTGAAATAAAAATAGCAGCATTTTCTTTTATTCTTTTATATTTATCGATTCCAAAAATATGCCTTAGAGTATTTAATCTCACTTCAGGAGATTCAAGAATAATTTGCTTCATTCCTTCTTGAGGCGTATAAACAGTAAATCTGTATAGCAGATTGGTCTTTTTAGCAAATTCTTTTGGATAATTCAACAGTTCTAAAACTTTGTTTTTAAGTTCAGTAACTGACATTTCTTGAACTTTATCATCTACAATTAATCTTGCAAAACTCTGGTTAACAGATTTTCCTCTCTTTAGACCTCTTTCTATGATTATATTTTTTCCTTCTATTTCTATTTCTAATCTTACAGAACCTTTGTCTTTTCCATTTTTAAGTAGAGATGTTCCTTTTTGTCCTGGTTGCAAGCCGAATAAAGCAAACTCTATTGCTAACAAGACAGAAGTTTTTCCTGACCCTATATCTCCTGATAGAACAGTTCTTCCTTCTGGGAACTCTATTTCTTGTGTGTCGTAACTTCTTATGTTCTCTAATTTAATTTTTTTTATTATCATTTTATATCTAACTTTAAAATTTTGTCAAGCTCTGACAACAACCTGGATTCAAAAACCGCTGACTTTTCATCTTCTTGTTTTTCAAGAGATAAAGCATTAATAAGAGGGAATAAAAAAGAATTAAATTTAGATTCCTTATTTTCAATATATCTTTTTATTATTTCTTCCTCTAATTTGTCTATATCCTCCACAGCAATTTCTAATTCAGTTTCTTCTGTTAAAAGTTTCGAGGTGTTTTTTAATAAAACATAGGCTTTTTTATCTTTCGCGAAATTTTCTATTTCTCTAAAATTGATATCTGCGGTTTTTCCCTGCTTTAATTTTCCATAGAGTTTTAATAAAACTATTTTGTCTTCTAAATCTCTTTTATTTAATTCTGAAATAATTTTATCAGTCGCTGTTAGGGCATTTGAAACTTCTAAGGTTATTATTTCTATGCCTTTAATAGCAAGCTCTATTTTTTTAATTGAGAAAGGTTCTGTATTTATAATATAGAATCTTCCATTTTTTAATTCTTCTAACTCTTGGAAATTATTAGGAAAAGTTGGGCCTGCATAAACAAAATTGTTAAATTCGTAATTTATATGGAGGTGGCCTAAAGCATAATAATCTGCTTTTGGCAATTCTTCTTCGCTAATTGATTCTATTGGCAAATCTCCAATTGCACCTTTTATACATGTATGAAGTGCAAGAATCTTGAAAAAAGGAGAATCCTGCAATCTAATATTCCTCAACTCAGAAACCTCCATTCCAGATTTTTTTCCTGGATAGCCGTATAAAGCTACATTTTCATGAATAACTGGATTTAAAAAAATCTTCCCATTTTTTTCTTCTGGCTGGAAAAGATTTTTGCAAAAACCTGCTTTTTCTAAAACACTTAAAAAAGTTTTTCCAGAAGCTGAATAATCATGGCTGCCTGCTATATAGTAGCAAGATATTCCTTTGTCTTTTAATTTTTTCAATTGTAAAAAAGTTTCTTCTAAAATTTCTATGCCTGGGTAAGCTGAATCAAATAAATCTCCAGCAATTAAAACAAAATCAACTTTTTCTTGGATAGATATGTCTATAGCTTTCCTAAAACTTTCAAGGTTAAGTTGTTTTAATTCTGGCTGTCTCCACCCTCCTAAATGACAGTCAGCCAGATGGGCGAATTTCATATTGTTGTTAGAAAATCCAGCATATATTAATATTTTTATTGTTTAGTAGATAGTTTCTTGAACTTTTCTCTTAAATTTTTTGATAATTCTTCAAATTGTTCTTTTGTAAGATTAACCCAGGCAGGTTCTTTATTTTTCTTTTTTGGTATTATGTGAAAGTGAACATGATTAATGTATTGTTCTGCTTCTTTCCTGTTATTTAATAAGATATTATAGGCAGGATATTCTTCTTTAATAACCTTGCAAGATAAAAGAAGGTGGTAAGCCAAATCATTTAGAATTTTTGGAGGAAGGTCTTCAAAAAAAGAGATATGTTTTTTAGGAATTATTAGCAGATGTGTTTCTTTTTTGTTGTCTGGGATGCTGAGAAAAGAGCAAGTTTCTTTTGTCTTATGAATAAAGATAAGGGGGTAATTATTTTTATGCTTCTTTCTTCCTTTTACAAACTCGCAAAAGATGCATCCCATTTTAAAATAAAAATTAGGTGGTTTTTAAAATTTGTTTTATAAATCGCGAGAAAATAAGGAAACCACAAGCTTTTAAAATAGTGAGAAGATACTATTATAAGAATATGGCAAATAATAAAGAGGAAGATTTAGAAGACATACAAAAAGCATTTGAAGAAGAGATAAATAAACCATACTATAGGGTTGACTATTTAGATGATTTTAAACTGCCTTATGAGAAATTAGATGTTTCTGTAGTAGTTCCTACTTATAATAGATGTCCTTATAAGCCCAGAACATTAAGGGAAGACTTAAATCCCCTATATTGGTCAGTAAAATCAATAATATTGCAAAAACCAAAAATTAATGAACTTATAATTGTTAATGATAAAAGCGAGGATTATACTGAAGAGGTTGTTGAGTCATTGAAAGAGGAAATAAAAAATGCTGGAATAAAATTGATATATATTAAGAATAGGAGCAATAAAGGAAATGCTATTTCAAGAGATATTGGTTTGGAAAAAGCAAATTCAAAATTTATATTTTTTGCAGATGATGATTGTGCTTTGTCGCCATATAGCGTATTTGGAGCAATATATACTTTTGAGAAATTAGAAGAGAGGGGGATAAAAGTTGGCTCAATAAATCTACCAACATATTTTAGAAGAAGTATGCCAAAAAAAGTTGTTTCTAAAAAAGACATAGGAAAATTAGATTTTGTAAGAGGTTTATATACCACAAATAAAGACGCTTTTCCTGTAGAATATCTTGGGAAAGATGAAAAAAAATTTTTAGATGTTGAATTGCACATTCTTGAACCTTTTTTAATAACTAATTTTAATACTTTTGGAGTGTGTTCAAAAAAAGCATACCAAGATGTTGGTGGTTTTAGGGCTATATCTTTAAAGAGGGGTATAGATAGAGAGTTTGGTTGCAGGTTGATAGAAAATGGATATAGTATTTATTTTTCTCCTGACCCAAAATTTCACTGCGTTCATGGAAGTTATGGGCTAAATGTCGGGGTTGGTTTTGAAGGAGAGGACTGGTTGGCAAAAATATCAAATCTCTCGCTAAAGAGAATTATGAAGGAGTGTGACAAACCTTCTGAAAAAACAGGGATGAGAATAAATCAAAAAGATTATTTAACAGAAGCAATAGTTTCTTTTTTTACTTTAACATATCCAAGGAATAAAAAAGGAGCATTGAGGTGGATAAAAAAAGTATATTATGAGTTTGTTCAGAAAGGTGATGTTTCAATATTCGGAGGGGCAGATTTAAAGATTCCTGCTGAAAATGAAAGAAAAGAAATGTGGAAAACAGCCATAAATAGAGGATTAGCTTACATTAAAAGAAAAGAAAAAGAAGATATTAAAAAAGTTGAGAGGATATTTAACAAACTGAAGAATGAAGAAACGAATTTTGAGAATGCCTTAAGAATGATTTCAGAAGTTTAAAATGAAAA